>NZ_SJWV01000392.1:0-1424 GCF_004352695.1 Escherichia sp. KCJ4928 | reverse complement strand
AAGTCAGATCGTACCAATAAGCAGGTTCAGGGACTGAATGGTAGCAAAACTATTGAAATCAAAGATCCTTTAACTGGGGATGTGACTGAAAAAGAAGTGGTCGTTGATTCCGGCAGCGTTGCAAAAGGTAAACATGCTGAATTCTGGGGAACTGGTCTTAAATATGATGCCAATAACCTGTATCTGGCAGCAGTGTATTCAGAAACCCAGAATATGACGACCTTTGGTGATCAAGGTGTTGCGGATAAAGCTCAGAATATCGAAGCCGTTGTTCAGTATCAGTTTGATTTTGGTCTGCGTCCGTCTCTGGCCTACCTTCAGTCCCGAGGACAGGATGTTATGGTTGGTGGTGTGAACCATGGCGATCAGGATCTGGTTAAATATATTGATGTCGGTGCGACTTATTACTTTAACAAGAATATGTCCACCCATGTTGATTATAAAATTAACCTGATTGAGGAAAGTGAATTTACCCGGAAAGCCGGTGTTGCGACAGATAATATCGTTGCTGTGGGTATGACTTATCAGTTCTGATTATTGCTGATAAGTATAATAAATACGGGCCGTCAGCCCTTACTGGCGGCCTGTATCAATGAAAACACAGTTTTCATTGGTCACTGCGATCAGCAATTGCCATCTGGCATGTGTTGATTTAACTTTCTGTTATTACCTTTATTGGTTTTATTTTAAATTGGACTTTTATTGTTCGGGGCGCGGTTGCGCCCCTTTTTTATGGGCGGATATATGCAGGATATTCACGAAGAAAGCCTGAACGAGTCGGTTAAATCAGAGCAGTCACCGCGGGTGGTGCTCTGGGAAATCGACCTGACGGTGCAGGGCGGTGAGCGGTATTTTTTCTGCAATGAGCTGAATGAAAAAGGGGAGCCGGTGACCTGGCAGGGGCGTGAATATCAGGCCTACCCGATTGAGGGCAGCGGCTTTGAGATGAACGGAAAGGGCAGCAGTGCCCGCCCGTCGCTGACGGTGTCCAATCTGTTTGGCCTTGCCACCGGGATGGCGGAGGATTTGCAGAGCCTGGTGGGGGCCACGGTGGTCCGTCGCCGGGTGTATGCGCGTTTTCTGGATGCGGTGAACTTTGTGGCAGGCAATCCTGAGGCAGACCCGGAGCAGGAGCTGACGGACCGCTGGGTGGTGGAGCAGATGTCAGCGCTGACGGCCATGACGGCCTCGTTTGTGCTGGCGACACCGACGGAGACGGACGGTGCGCTGTTTCCCGGTCGCATCATGCTGGCGAACACCTGTATGTGGGATTACCGGGGCGATGAATGCGGGTATAACGGTCCGGCAGTGGCGGATGAGTTCGACAACCCCACCACGGATATCCGGAAGGACAGATGCAGTAAATGCATGCGCGGGTGTGAGATGCGCGGCATGGTGGCTAATTTCGGCGGTTTCCTTTCCAT
>NZ_SJWV01000391.1:0-1428 GCF_004352695.1 Escherichia sp. KCJ4928 | reverse complement strand
ATTACATATTGAACTACTACAACAGCGTCAGACCTCACCATTATAACGGTGGGCTGACGCCGGAAGAGTCAGAGAACAGATACCATTTTTACTGTAAAACCGTGGCCAATATTACTTGACCACTACAGTGTGAATTACCACCCTTAATTGTCGTTCCATTGCTGATACCACCTGTATAAACGTCCTGATTGCCACTGTCGATTATCGTACCGGTGGAAATGCCCCCGTCATGAATTGTCTGTCTTCCTCCGTTAATGGTTGTATTATTAGCCTGCCCCACAAAATTGTTATGACTTCCTACATCTTGATATCCACCCGATTCAATAAGACTTCCATTAGATACCCCGCCATGAACATTCTGCTGGCCATGGTTGATAATATGAGTGTTATTTGTTGTACCTCGTTCATCTACTCTTTGGCTGCCATCTACAGTCTCATCGTTTACCACACCAATAACATCAGGAGTGAAGGCCGTCATCCCAGGCGGGGCATATATCAAGGCAGATATCAATAAGGAAAGTACTGAGCGGCGACAATAATGGGGACTGGTCCTGTTCATAAATTTCATCCTCTGAAAAGTGAATACTGAGTAGCGTTTAAGCGACCTTAGCTCTGCTGCAACATCAGCCCACAGGCACCAGACCAGGGGATTCATCCTGAAGAGACAGCGCAAGTGTATTGTGTTCACCGCTCATCAAAGACATCATGATGAAATGATGATATTCCACATAAGAAAGAAGCATTTTTTAAACGCAGTGCGCTGAAGTATGGTTGGATAAAAAAGTCAATCTATTCAGGGAATACGGGGGTATTCTTTTCTTTCGACAATCAGGCCGTCGGCAAAATAAAATGATTTACATAATCGTTTCTGATGAATATCTTCTGCTCACATAAAAATAACACAATAACTTTGAGATCGCAGATTCTTTTACTTTTACAGCATTCGTCCCCCCATTGTTGGGCAAATATAGATTGGGCCAGAGCACGAAAGTTAATACCACGTTTGCACAGCTCCTCCAACAGCACGACAAGATGCCACATACTGCGCCCCAGTCGGTTCGGTTTACAGACTACCCGTGCGTCCACCGCCGATAATGTCCTGAGCAGTTTTTTCAGTCCGGACCTCCTGCCACGGTTTTACGTTGAAGAGGTAACCCTGAGCACGCAGTTCATCAGTCAGGCGTGGTGTACCGTAACCCTATTATTGATGGGTAAGATCAAAAAAACTTTCAGGCAGCTAAGGAAAGTTGAACCAGACATTAGAATAAATATTTCAACCAATTACAGCACCAATTCAGACACCGCCAGCTCAACAAATAAATCAAGGGGTTACGTGAAAGCGTAGCCCATTTTTCTTTGGTAGTGGCAGCAAAATGGTTGTAGTGTAAAAAATAATCCCGTTTAATCAATCAATAATACATATTGTTT
>NZ_SJWV01000390.1:0-1457 GCF_004352695.1 Escherichia sp. KCJ4928 | reverse complement strand
AAATATACGCGCTTAAATATAGCTCCCTTACTGGTGGGCTTATAGCTGTGTCAGAATTAAGTAAGAAGGTCACAGGAAAAACCGATAGAAGATTAATGACGGTTTCCCTGGTATTATCAGTGACTCTTTCTGCTTTACCGGGTAAAGCATCAACGGTCAGTGCAGAAATACCATATCAGACTTTCCGTGATTTTGCTGAAAATAAAGGCGTATTTACACCTGGTGCAACCGGAATTGAAATAAAAGACAAAAATGGAAATGCAGTTGGTACGCTTGATGTGCCAATGATTGACTTCAGCAGCGTGTCACGGCGGGGCTCACTGACCCTGTTGTCGCAGGGATATGGTGTATCAGCAAAACACGGAGGCCTTGGTAATGTAAACAATGCCAGTTTTGGCTATGATAAAAATAATTATACTGTAGTAAAGAACAACAAACATTCGGGCCTTGATTTTTCTCTGCATCGGTTCAGCAAACTCATCACAGAGGCTGCACCTGCTGATATAAATATATCCGGACAACTTAGTGATTCGTCACAGTATACTGCTTTTTACAGAGCAGGCGCTGGCACACAGTATATTAAAGAACGCTCAGGTAAACAGACTCATATCCCGGGAACATTTTTAACTGGTGGAACAGTAGGCACCCCATGGTATTCAGGAAATAATTTAATATCAAGCTCTCCAGGTGACACCTATAATAAATCACAGGGACCATTAGCCAGTTATGGGCAGATGGGTGACAGCGGGTCGCCATTATTTGCTTATGATTCTCTCAGTGAAAAATGGTCTCTGGCTGGAGTCACCCTGCATAATAATGGTGTTAATGGCCAAAAAAACAACTGGTTGTTATTACCTGAAGATTATATTAAAAATATTATTACAGCCGATTTCGATCCCATTATTTCATTTAATAAAAACAGTAAAGAACATATGTCATGGACATATGATGCAGCCAAAGGTGTGGGCCGTATTCAGCAGGATGACCAACAGTTTGTGATGCATGGTAACCTGAATGGTAATCTGAATGCAGGTAAAAATCTTTATTTTACAGGCGAAAATGGCATTGTTGATTTAAAAGATAATGTTAATCAGGGGGCCGGATATCTTCAGTTTGCTGATGATTATACAGTAACAACGAGCAATGACAGTTCATGGTCCGGAGGAGGCATTATTGTCAATTATGGTACAACTGTAAAATGGGGTATAAACGGGGTTTCCGGAGATGACCTTCATAAAGTTGGGGACGGAACGCTTATTATTAATGGCACAGGGAAAAATGAAGGGGGACTGAAGATTGGGGCTGGTACTGTAATCCTTGAACAAAAAGCGAAAAACAACGATTCAACGGCTTTTTCTTCCATTAACATCAGTGGGGGAAACTCGCGCGTTAAACTCTCAGGAGATAATCAGATTATACCTGATAATGTTTCCTGGGGATTCCGGGGTGGATATTTA
>NZ_SJWV01000038.1:0-29876 GCF_004352695.1 Escherichia sp. KCJ4928 | reverse complement strand
ACTATTCACCGTGCGAAGTTTCTTTGAAATTAAGATTACAGCCTGAGGCTGTGGATAACTCTGTTTACAAGAGTTTGTCAGAGACAACGAAAACCAGCAATAACGCATCGCATCGCTGTGGATATTTTATTGAGAGAAGAATTTGGAGCGGGAAACGAGACTCGAACTCGCGACCCCGACCTTGGCAAGGTCGTGCTCTACCAACTGAGCTATTCCCGCTTGGGTGGTCTGTGCCTTACAGCACTTTCAAATTTTGGAGCGGGAAACGAGACTCGAACTCGCGACCCCGACCTTGGCAAGGTCGTGCTCTACCAACTGAGCTATTCCCGCGTACTACTTAATTTTGCTTTCGTAATTTTCGCATTTCTGCGTCGTTACGGGAGGCGCATTATACGAGAAATCTTTCCCTCTGCAACCCCCCAAAAAAGTTTTTTTTGCGTTTTTATCTCAAGTGCTGAAATTATCAGCAAGACGTTCAATTTAGCGTCAAAATCACGCCGCCGCAAGTGGATTCCGGCGCTTACGTGACCAGGAAAAATTTTACAGCTTGATAAAATGCTCGCGGTAGTAAGCCAGCTCCGCCACCGATTCACGGATATCATCCATCGCCTGATGCGTCCCCTGCTTGGTAAAACCATCCAGAATTTCCGGCTTCCAGCGGCGCGCCAGCTCTTTCAGGGTGCTGACATCGAGATAACGGTAGTGGAAGTAGGCTTCCAGCTCCGGCATGTATTTAAACAGGAAACGACGGTCCTGACCGATGCTGTTACCGCAAATCGGCGATTTTCCCGCAGGCACCCACTGTTTTAAAAATTCGAGCGTTGCCAGTTCAGCTTCCCGATCGCCCATCGTGCTCGCTTTCACGCGCTCTACCAGCCCGCTGGCGGTATGGGTGCGCACGTTCCAGTCATCCATCAGCGCCAGCTGTTCATCAGACTGGTGTACTGCAATGGTCGGCCCTTCTGCCAGAATATTCAGGTTGGCATCGGTCACCAGCGTGGCAATCTCAATAATGCGATCGCGCTCGGGATCCAGACCGGTCATCTCAAGATCGATCCAAATCAGGTTGTTTTCATTGGCACTCATGCTATTTTCCACCCATTCACAGTGACTATATTGATCCACAATTGCGTGTATCATAGATGTTTTGCCCATCAGGGGCGACCAGGAGTCTGTACGATTGAGTAAAAATAAACTCTCCAAAGGCCAGCAGCGCCGCGTGAACGCCAATCACCAGCGTCGTCTTAAAACGTCTAAGGAGAAGCCCGACTACGACGACAATCTGTTTGGCGAGCCTGATGAAGGTATCGTCATCAGCCGCTTTGGTATGCACGCTGATGTGGAATCCGCCGATGGCGACGTTCACCGCTGCAATATTCGCCGTACCATCCGTTCGCTGGTAACCGGCGACCGCGTAGTCTGGCGTCCGGGTAAACCGGCGGCGGAAGGCGTAAATGTCAAAGGGATCGTGGAAGCGGTGCATGAGCGCACCTCAGTGTTGACGCGTCCGGATTTCTACGACGGCGTGAAACCTATTGCCGCCAACATCGACCAGATTGTCATTGTCTCCGCCATTTTGCCGGAGCTGTCGCTCAATATTATCGACCGTTACCTGGTGGCCTGCGAAACCTTGCAGATTGAGCCGATTATTGTGCTCAATAAGATAGACCTGCTGGACGACGAAGGCATGGCGTTCGTCAACGAGCAGATGGATATCTACCGCAACATTGGTTATCGCGTATTGATGGTTTCCAGCCATACTCAGGATGGGCTAAAACCGCTGGAAGAGGCGTTGACCGGGCGCATCAGCATTTTTGCCGGCCAGTCTGGCGTCGGCAAATCCAGCCTGCTGAACGCGTTGCTGGGGCTGCAAAAAGAGATCCTGACCAACGATGTCTCTGACAACTCGGGTCTCGGTCAGCACACCACGACCGCCGCACGACTGTATCACTTCCCGCACGGCGGTGATGTGATTGATTCCCCTGGTGTGCGTGAGTTCGGCCTCTGGCACCTGGAGCCGGAACAAATCACTCAGGGCTTTGTCGAATTCCATGACTATTTAGGTCTGTGTAAATATCGCGATTGCAAACACGATACCGATCCGGGCTGCGCTATCCGGGAAGCGGTTGAGGAAGGAAAAATCGCGGAAACCCGTTTCGAAAACTATCACCGTATTCTGGAAAGCATGGCGCAGGTAAAAACGCGTAAAAACTTTTCTGATACGGATGACTGACAATTAAGCTAACCGTCGTTAGAATCGTCCCCTTTTTTTCAGGATCCGGCATGTAGGCCGGATCAGGAACGACAAAACAATGGCCTGGAGGCTACCTTGTTAAATTCATTTAAACTTTCGCTACAGTACATTCTGCCGAAACTATGGCTTACTCGCCTGGCGGGTTGGGGCGCAAGCAAGCGGGCAGGATGGCTGACAAAACTGGTTATCGATCTGTTCGTTAAATACTACAAGGTCGACATGAAAGAGGCGCAAAAGCCGGACACCGCCAGCTACCGCACCTTTAACGAATTCTTTGTCCGTCCGCTGCGTGACGAAGTACGCCCAATCGATACCGATCCGAATGTCCTGGTCATGCCTGCCGATGGCGTTATCAGCCAGTTGGGTAAAATCGAAGAAGATAAAATCCTGCAAGCCAAAGGCCACAACTACAGCCTCGAAGCCTTGCTGGCAGGCAACTATCTGATGGCGGACCTGTTCCGCAACGGTACGTTTGTGACCACTTACCTCTCCCCGCGTGACTACCACCGCGTACACATGCCGTGCAACGGTATTCTGCGTGAGATGATCTACGTGCCGGGCGATCTCTTCTCCGTTAACCATCTCACCGCTCAGAACGTGCCGAATCTGTTTGCCCGTAACGAACGCGTGATTTGCCTTTTCGATACCGAATTTGGCCCAATGGCGCAGATTCTGGTCGGAGCGACGATTGTTGGCAGCATTGAGACGGTCTGGGCGGGCACCATTACGCCGCCGCGCGAAGGTATCATCAAGCGCTGGACCTGGCCTGCCGGGGAAAACGACGGTTCTGTGGCACTGCTTAAAGGCCAGGAAATGGGTCGCTTTAAACTCGGTTCCACCGTTATCAACCTGTTTGCACCGGGTAAAGTGAATCTGGTTGAGCAACTGGAAAGCCTGTCTGTCACGAAAATTGGCCAGCCGCTGGCAGTATCTACCGAAACCTTTGTTACGCCAGACGCTGAACCTGCCCCGCTTCCTGCTGAAGAGATCGAAGCAGAACACGACGCCAGCCCATTGGTTGACGACAAAAAAGACCAGGTCTAATCCATCAAAGGAAACGCTGACGTGCGCCTGATTATCACTTTTCTGATGGCCTGGTGCCTCAGTTGGGGGGCGTACGCCGCGACGGCCCCCGATAGCAAACAAATCACCCAGGAACTGGAGCAGGCAAAAGCGGCGAAACCCGCGCAGCCAGAAGTCATAGAGGCACTCCAGTCTGCCTTAAATGCGCTTGAGGAACGAAAAGGTTCCCTTGAGCGCATCAAACAATATCAGCAAGTTATCGATAATTACCCGAAACTCTCCGCTACTCTGCGCGCACAATTAAACAACATGCGTGACGAGCCGCGCAGCGTGTCGCCGGGAATGTCTACCGATGCGCTGAATCAGGAAATTCTCCAGGTCAGCAGTCAGTTGCTGGATAAGAGCCGTCAGGCCCAGCAAGAGCAGGAGCGCGCCCGCGAGATTGCCGATTCACTGAATCAACTGCCGCAACAGCAAACCGATGCCCGCCGTCAGTTAAATGAGATCGAGCGCCGCCTGGGAACGCTTACCGGCAATACTCCGCTCAATCAGGCACAAAATTTCGCGTTGCAGTCTGACTCCGCACGCCTGAAAGCGCTCGTTGATGAACTGGAACTGGCGCAGCTGTCTGCCAATAACCGTCAGGAATTAGCGCGCTTGCGCTCAGAGCTGGCGGAAAAAGAGAGCCAGCAACTGGATGCGTATTTGCAGGCCTTACGTAATCAGTTGAATAGCCAACGTCAGCTTGAGGCGGAGCGGGCGCTGGAAAGTACCGAATTACTGGCAGAAAACAGTGCCGATTTGCCGAAAGATATCGTCGCGCAATTCAAAATTAACCGCGAACTATCGGCGGCACTGAATCAACAGGCGCAGCGGATGGATCTCGTTGCCTCGCAACAGCGTCAGGCTGCCAGCCAGACGTTACAGGTCCGGCAGGCGTTGAATACGCTGCGTGAACAGTCGCAATGGCTGGGATCGTCCAACCTGCTCGGTGAAGCGCTGCGGGCGCAGGTGGCACGGCTACCAGAAATGCCAAAACCACAACAGCTTGATACCGAAATGGCGCAGTTGCGTGTGCAACGGTTACGTTATGAGGATCTGCTTAATAAACAGCCGCTGCTACGGCAAATCCATCAGGCCGACGGTCAGCCGCTGACCGCCGAGCAAAACCGTATTCTGGAAGCACAGCTACGCACTCAGCGTGAGTTGCTGAACTCATTGTTGCAGGGTGGCGACACGCTACTGCTGGAACTGACCAAGCTGAAAGTCTCCAACGGGCAACTTGAGGATGCGCTGAAAGAGGTGAATGAAGCGACGCATCGCTATCTGTTCTGGACCTCTGACGTGCGCCCGATGACTATCGCCTGGCCACTGGAAATCGCCCAGGATCTGCGTCGTCTCATTTCGCTGGACACCTTCAGTCAGTTGGGCAAAGCCAGTGTGATGATGCTGACCAGCAAAGAGACGATTTTGCCGCTGTTTGGCGCGTTGATTCTGGTCGGTTGCAGTATTTACTCGCGCCGCTATTTCACCCGTTTTCTTGAACGTTCGGCGGCGAAAGTCGGCAAAGTGACTCAGGATCACTTCTGGCTCACGTTGCGCACTCTTTTCTGGTCGATTCTCGTCGCGTCACCGCTGCCGGTGCTGTGGATGACGCTGGGTTACGGCTTGCGCGAGGCGTGGCCTTATCCGCTGGCGGTCGCGATTGGCGATGGCGTAACGGCCACCGTGCCGCTGCTGTGGGTAGTGATGATTTGCGCCACCTTTGCCCGCCCGAACGGCTTGTTTATCGCTCATTTTGGCTGGCCGCGCGAACGTGTTTCCCGTGGGATGCGCTACTACCTGATGAGCATCGGGCTTATTGTGCCGCTGATTATGGCGCTGATGATGTTCGATAACCTCGACGACCGTGAATTCTCCGGTTCGCTGGGACGGCTTTGCTTTATCCTCATTTGCGGTGCGCTGGCGGTGGTCACCCTCAGCCTGAAAAAGGCCGGGATCCCACTGTATCTCAACAAAGAGGGCAGCGGCGACAACATTACCAACCATATGCTGTGGAACATGATGATTGGCGCGCCGTTGGTTGCCATTCTGGCGTCGGCTGTGGGTTATCTGGCAACGGCGCAGGCACTGTTAGCGAGGCTTGAAACCTCGGTTGCCATCTGGTTCCTGCTACTGGTGGTTTATCACGTTATCCGCCGCTGGATGCTGATCCAGCGTCGCAGGCTGGCGTTTGACCGGGCGAAGCATCGCCGGGCAGAGATGTTAGCGCAACGCGCGCGTGGCGAAGAGGAAGCGCATCATCACAGTAGCCCGGAAGGGGCAATTGAAGTCGATGAAAGCGAAGTCGATCTCGATGCCATCAGTGCGCAATCCTTGCGGCTGGTGCGCTCAATTTTGATGTTGATCGCCCTGCTTTCTGTCATTGTGCTGTGGTCAGAAATCCATTCCGCTTTCGGCTTCCTCGAAAATATTTCGCTGTGGGATGTCACCTCCACGGTACAGGGCGTAGAAAGTCTGGAGCCAATTACCCTCGGTGCGGTGCTGATTGCCATTCTGGTGTTTATCATCACCACGCAGCTGGTGCGCAACCTGCCCGCGCTGCTGGAACTGGCGATTTTGCAGCACCTGGATTTAACGCCGGGTACGGGCTACGCCATCACCACCATCACCAAATATCTGCTGATGCTGATTGGCGGGCTGGTCGGCTTCTCGATGATTGGTATTGAGTGGTCGAAATTGCAGTGGCTGGTCGCCGCGCTCGGTGTTGGTCTCGGTTTTGGTTTGCAGGAAATTTTCGCCAACTTTATCTCTGGTCTGATTATCCTGTTCGAAAAACCGATTCGCATTGGCGATACGGTGACAATTCGCGATCTCACCGGTAGCGTGACGAAAATTAACACCCGCGCCACCACCATCAGCGACTGGGACCGTAAAGAGATAATCGTGCCGAACAAGGCGTTTATTACCGAGCAGTTTATCAACTGGTCGCTCTCTGACTCGGTCACGCGCGTAGTGTTGACGATTCCGGCCCCTGCTGATGCCAACAGTGAAGAAGTGACGGAAATCCTGCTCACCGCAGCGCGTCGCTGCTCGCTGGTGATCGACAACCCGGCACCGGAAGTCTTCCTGGTGGATCTGCAACAAGGGATTCAGATTTTCGAGCTGCGTATTTACGCCGCTGAGATGGGTCACCGTATGCCGCTACGCCATGAGATCCACCAGCTAATTCTGGCAGGCTTCCATGCCCACGGTATCGATATGCCATTCCCGCCCTTCCAGATGCGTCTGGAAAGCCTCAACGGTAAGCAAACGGGGAGAACATTAACTTCTGCGGGCAAAGGTCGTCAGGCGGGAAGTTTGTAATGCATGAAGCTGCCAAATGATGTCAACGTGGCTCATTTAGCAGCTTAACATCATCTTCAGTTATCACCGGCCCTGGAGAGTATCATCCATACGCATTACTTCCTGACAACTCATCGCCGGAGAGACGATGAGTTGCAGGATTTCATATGATCAGTCGAGAGCTAACTCAGGTTTATTCGCCATGCGACTGCAATAGTTCTGGTAAATCGCCATCGCTAACAGCGAGAAGAAGACAGGGCCGCCAATCATCCACAATGTGCTGTCCCAGTCTCCGGCTTCAACCACAGGTTGAATGATGGTGAAGACGTTCGCAAATGTCACCACCAGTACGACAACCACTGTCGCAATCATTGTCGACAAATGCGTTTTGAAAATCACAAACGGTCTGTCGAGATCCTGACGTGCTTTAAAGAACGGGAAAGCCAGCGCGAGGAACAGGTAAGGAAGCGTCATAGACACGTTCGCCATCAGCGTCAGCTTGTTAAAGAACGCCGATGCGGTACCGCCACCAAACGAAACCAGCAGGATGAAGACAGTAACCAACCCGCACTGCATCCACATGGCGATAGAAGGCATCCCCATCGCATTCAGGCGCGTCATCGGTTCCGGCCACAACGCTTTCGGCGTCCCCTGGATGATGGCTTTCAGCGGTGAATAGCAAAGCGTAAAGAACGCCCCGGTATAAGCGAGGAACATCGAAAGTCCGGTAATACGCGCAAACCATACACCCAGCGACAATGACGCTTCAGGTGACAAATGCAGTGCGTTACCCAGCGTCACCCCGAGGCTCTTCATCAGCACATAGGTAATATTGCCGAGGTTAACGGAACCATTACTTAATACCTGCTGCCAGTTTGTGCTGACACCCCATAAAAATATTGCCAGCGAATAACCGATTGAAATAACAATAGCGGCAAAAACAATACCTTTGGCAAAGTTCTTTTCTGGATTTTCCGTTTTATCGACCAGACCACCAACCGCTTCAATTCCGCCATAGGCAAAAATAGCAAATACCACAAACGATAGCATTGCCAGACCGGACTGATAACCTGGGTTCGGTGATGCAAGGAAATTAATATCCTGCGCGAAATGCCCACCATTTAATAACAAAATAGTAATGCTTACTAACAGCAATACTAAATTCAGACACATTACTGCAATACCGCCCACCGCAGTAATGCGGGCAATTTTATTAATCCCCTTTGAAGCAACGACGGTGACCAGAATCATCCATGCCACTGCCAGCAGACCAACCACCTGCGTAGGCTCCAGTCCGGCAATACGCCAGTGCTGGGTCATGTCGCTACCATAGAGGAATGTTGAGAACGGTACCCAAACTTTCGCGGAGGTACTCACCATCCAGATGATATAAGAGGAAAACCACATAAACGTACCAATGAAGGCAAAACGTGGTCCGACACTATTATTCATCCAGGAATAGATACCACCTTCTTCTTTGCGATAAGCAGCTCCCATTTCAGCCATCATTAAGGCGAATGGAATAAAGAATAACAATGCAGAAAATATATAAAAGGGAATCGCACTATAACCCATTAAGTAATAAGCCGATGGGCTATTGGCAAATCCAAATACGGAAGTAAAGATCATCAATATGAGTCCTATCAGACTCATCTTTTTTATCGTGTGAGGCATGAAACCATCCTTCATTTCAGCGCGTGTATAACACGTGCCCACTGAACTGCACTGCGCAACATTGAGCAGGCAGCGTAAAAACCAATACAGAATTGATACCTGGATGATATCAAATATCCAGTCTTAAATTGTGGCCTTTAACGGAAAAATGAAAACATATGCTACAGAATGGCGCTTATCACGCCATTCTTCGCTGTTAATTCAGTAATTTTTCAGAATTATGCCCGGTCAACGCTAAAGGCGATGACTTCAGCCAGTGTCTCCGCGCCCAGCGCCAACATCACCAGACGATCAACACCTAATGCCACGCCGGAACAGTCAGGCATACCGACTTTCAAGGCTTCAATCAGATTCTGGTCAATGGGGTGCTGCGGCAAACCGCGCGCCGCGCGCTTACGGTTATCTTGTTCAAAGCGTTGTTGCTGCTCACGGGCATCCGTCAATTCATGGAAACCATTCGCCAGCTCAATACCTTTATAATAAACCTCAAAGCGTTCAGCGACCCGATGATCTTCGGTACTGATTTGCGCCAGTGATGCCTGGCTGGCTGGAAAGTGGTACACAAAGGTCGGTTTTTCTTTGCCAATATTTGGCTCTACGCCAAAGGTAAACAGCAATTGTAGCAGCGTGTCGCGGTCTTCTTCGGTATCAGCAACATTGCTCAAATCCAGTTTCGCTGCGACTTCCCGCAGTTGCGTTTTGTCGGCAGAGAGCGGGTCAATTTCCAGATAACGCAAGAAAGCTTGTTGATAAGAAAGGCTTTCTGCTGCCGGGCAGTCCAGCACCTGTTGTAAGAGATCGTCCACCTCGTTCATCAACCGGTACATATCATAGTGCGGTCGATACCACTCCAGCATAGTGAACTCAGGGTTGTGATAACGCCCCATCTCTTCATTACGGAAGCTGCGGCACAGCTGGAATACCGGCCCACAACCGGCAACCAGCAGGCGTTTCATATGGTATTCCGGGCTGGTCATTAACCAGAGATTCATCCCCTGCGAATGCCCGGGGCCAACGAAACGTGTCTCAAACGGGACCAAATGAATATCGGTTACCGTCGCCTGGCTCATACAAGGCGTCTCCACCTCCAGCACTCCACGATCGGCAAAGAAACGACGGATCTCCGCCATAATCGCCGCGCGTTTTAATAAGTTAGGAATGGATGCGCTCGGCTGCCAGGATGCCGTTTCGCTCATAGTTAAATCTCCAGTTTTTGACAAGGGCACGAAGTCTACTCGCAACGCGACGGCGAGACAAATTTTACGCAGGAATCAAACAGCGGTGGGCAGTGACTAAAAAAAGCACGATCTGATGGTTTAGTAATTAAATTAATCATCTTCAGTGATAATTTAGCCCTCTTGCGCACTAAAAAAATCGATCTCGTCAAATTTCAGACTTATCCATCAGACTATACTGTTGTACCTATAAAGGAGCAGTGGAATAGCGTTCGCAGACCGTAACTTTCAGGCACTTACCCTGAAGTACGGGGCTGTGGGATAAAAACAATCTGGAGGAATGTCGTGCAAACCTTTCAAGCCGATCTTGCCATTGTAGGCGCCGGTGGCGCGGGATTACGTGCTGCAATTGCTGCCGCGCAGGCAAATCCAAATGCAAAAATCGCACTAATCTCAAAAGTATACCCGATGCGTAGCCATACCGTTGCTGCAGAAGGGGGCTCCGCCGCTGTCGCGCAGGATCATGACAGCTTCGAATATCACTTTCACGATACAGTAGCGGGTGGCGACTGGTTGTGTGAGCAGGATGTCGTGGATTATTTCGTCCACCACTGCCCAACCGAAATGACCCAACTGGAACTGTGGGGGTGCCCATGGAGCCGTCGCCCGGATGGTAGCGTCAACGTACGTCGCTTCGGCGGCATGAAAATCGAGCGCACCTGGTTCGCCGCCGATAAGACCGGCTTCCATATGCTGCACACGCTGTTCCAGACCTCTCTGCAATTCCCGCAGATCCAGCGTTTTGACGAACATTTCGTGCTGGATATTCTGGTTGATGATGGTCATGTTCGCGGCCTGGTAGCAATGAACATGATGGAAGGCACGCTGGTGCAGATCCGTGCTAACGCGGTCGTTATGGCTACTGGCGGTGCGGGTCGCGTTTATCGTTACAACACCAACGGCGGCATCGTTACCGGTGACGGTATGGGTATGGCGCTAAGCCACGGCGTTCCGCTGCGTGACATGGAATTCGTTCAGTATCACCCAACCGGTCTGCCAGGTTCCGGTATCCTGATGACCGAAGGCTGCCGCGGTGAAGGCGGTATTCTGGTCAACAAAAATGGCTACCGTTATCTGCAAGATTACGGCATGGGCCCGGAAACTCCGCTGGGCGAGCCGAAAAACAAATATATGGAACTGGGTCCACGCGACAAAGTTTCTCAGGCCTTCTGGCACGAATGGCGTAAAGGCAACACCATCTCCACGCCGCGTGGCGATGTGGTTTATCTCGACTTGCGTCACCTCGGCGAGAAAAAACTGCATGAACGTCTGCCGTTCATCTGCGAACTGGCGAAAGCGTACGTTGGCGTCGATCCGGTTAAAGAACCGATTCCGGTACGTCCGACCGCACACTACACCATGGGCGGTATCGAAACCGATCAGAACTGTGAAACCCGCATTAAAGGTCTGTTCGCCGTGGGTGAATGTTCCTCTGTTGGTCTGCACGGTGCAAACCGTCTGGGTTCTAACTCCCTGGCGGAACTGGTGGTCTTCGGCCGTCTGGCCGGTGAACAAGCGACAGAGCGTGCAGCAACTGCCGGTAATGGCAACGAAGCGGCAATTGAAGCGCAGGCAGCTGGCGTTGAACAACGTCTGAAAGATCTGGTTAACCAAGATGGCGGCGAAAACTGGGCGAAGATCCGCGACGAAATGGGCCTGGCAATGGAAGAAGGTTGCGGTATCTACCGTACGCCGGAACTGATGCAGAAAACCATCGACAAGCTGGCAGAGCTGCAGGAACGCTTCAAGCGCGTGCGCATCACCGACACCTCCAGCGTGTTCAACACCGACCTGCTCTACACCATTGAACTGGGCCACGGTCTGAACGTTGCTGAATGTATGGCGCACTCCGCAATGGCACGTAAAGAGTCCCGCGGCGCACACCAGCGTCTGGACGAAGGTTGCACCGAGCGTGACGACGTCAACTTCCTCAAACACACCCTCGCCTTCCGCGATGCTGATGGCACGACTCGCCTGGAGTACAGCGACGTGAAGATTACTACGCTGCCGCCAGCTAAACGCGTTTACGGTGGCGAAGCGGATGCAGCCGATAAGGCGGAAGCAGCCAATAAGAAGGAGAAGGCGAATGGCTGAGATGAAAAACCTGAAAATTGAGGTGGTGCGCTATAACCCGGAAGTCGATACCGCACCGCATAGCGCATTCTATGAAGTGCCTTATGACGCAACTACCTCATTACTGGATGCGCTGGGCTACATCAAAGACAACCTGGCACCGGACCTGAGTTACCGCTGGTCCTGCCGTATGGCGATTTGTGGTTCCTGCGGCATGATGGTTAACAACGTGCCAAAACTGGCATGTAAAACCTTCCTGCGTGATTACACCGACGGTATGAAGGTTGAAGCGTTAGCTAACTTCCCGATTGAACGCGATCTGGTGGTCGATATGACCCACTTCATCGAAAGTCTGGAAGCGATCAAACCGTACATCATCGGCAACTCCCGCACCGCGGATCAGGGTACTAACATCCAGACCCCGGCGCAGATGGCAAAGTATCACCAGTTCTCCGGTTGCATCAACTGTGGTCTGTGCTACGCCGCGTGCCCGCAGTTTGGCCTGAACCCAGAGTTCATCGGTCCGGCTGCCATTACGCTGGCGCATCGTTATAACGAAGATAGCCGCGACCACGGTAAGAAGGAGCGTATGGCGCAGTTGAACAGCCAGAACGGCGTATGGAGCTGTACTTTCGTGGGCTATTGCTCCGAAGTCTGCCCGAAACACGTCGATCCGGCTGCGGCCATTCAGCAGGGCAAAGTAGAAAGTTCGAAAGACTTTCTTATCGCGACCCTGAAACCACGCTAAGGAGTGCAACATGACGACTAAACGTAAACCGTATGTACGGCCAATGACGTCCACCTGGTGGAAAAAATTGCCGTTTTATCGCTTTTACATGCTGCGCGAAGGCACGGCGGTTCCGGCTGTGTGGTTCAGCATTGAACTGATTTTCGGGCTGTTTGCCCTGAAAAATGGCCCGGAAGCCTGGGCGGGATTCGTCGACTTTTTACAAAACCCGGTTATCGTGATCATTAACCTGATCACTCTGGCGGCAGCTCTGCTGCACACCAAAACCTGGTTTGAACTGGCACCGAAAGCGGCCAATATCATTGTAAAAGACGAAAAAATGGGACCAGAGCCAATTATCAAAAGTCTCTGGGCGGTAACTGTGGTTGCCACCATCGTAATCCTGTTTGTTGCCCTGTACTGGTAAGGAGCCTGAGATGATTAATCCAAATCCAAAGCGTTCTGACGAACCGGTATTCTGGGGCCTCTTCGGGGCCGGTGGTATGTGGAGCGCAATTATTGCGCCGGTGATGATCCTGCTGGTGGGTATTCTGCTGCCACTGGGGCTGTTTCCGGGTGATGCGCTGAGCTACGAGCGCGTTCTGGCGTTCGCGCAGAGCTTCATTGGTCGCGTATTCCTGTTCCTGATGATCGTTCTGCCGCTGTGGTGTGGTTTACACCGTATGCACCACGCGATGCACGATCTGAAAATTCACGTGCCTGCGGGCAAATGGGTTTTCTACGGTCTGGCTGCTATCCTGACAGTTGTCACGCTGATTGGTATCGTTACAATCTAACGTATCGCCAATGTAAATCCGGCCCGCCTATGGCGGGCCGTTTTGTATGGAAACCAGACCTTATGTTCAAAACGACGCTCTGCGCCTTATTAATTACCGCCTCTTGCTCCACATTTGCTGCCCCTCAACAAATCAACGATATTGTGCATCGCACAATTACCCCGCTTATAGAGCAACAAAAGATCCCCGGTATGGCGGTGGCGGTAATTTATCAGGGTAAACCTTATTACTTTACCTGGGGCTATGCGGACATCGCCAAAAAGCAGCCCGTCACACAGCAAACGTTGTTTGAGTTAGGTTCGGTCAGCAAAACATTTACGGGCGTGCTTGGTGGCGACGCTATTGCTCGAGGGGAAATCAAGTTAAGCGATCCCACAACAAAATACTGGCCTGAACTTACCGCTAAACAGTGGAATGGGATCACACTATTACATCTCGCAACCTACACTGCTGGCGGCCTGCCATTGCAGGTGCCGGATGAGGTGAAATCCTCAAGCGACTTGCTGCGCTTCTATCAAAACTGGCAGCCTGCATGGGCGCCAGGAACACAACGTCTGTATGCCAACTCCAGTATCGGTTTGTTCGGCGCACTGGCTGTGAAGCCGTCTGGTTTGAGTTTTGAGCAGGCGATGCAAACACGTGTCTTCCAGCCACTCAAACTCAACCATACGTGGATTAATGTACCGCCCGCAGAAGAAAAGAATTACGCCTGGGGATATCGCGAAGGCAAGGCAGTTCATGTTTCGCCAGGGGCGTTAGATGCTGAAACTTATGGTGTGAAGTCGACCATTGAAGATATGGCCTGCTGGGTACGAAGCAATATGAATCCCCGTGATATCAACGACAAAACACTTCAGCAAGGGATACAACTGGCACAATCTCGCTACTGGCAAACCGGCGATATGTATCAGGGCCTGGGCTGGGAAATGCTGGACTGGCCGGTAAATCCTGACAGCATCATTAACGGCAGTGGCAATAAAATTGCACTGGCAGCACACCCCGTAAAAGCGATTACGCCCCCAACTCCTGCAGTACGCGCATCATGGGTACATAAAACAGGGGCAACCGGCGGATTTGGTAGCTATGTCGCGTTTATTCCAGAAAAAGAGCTGGGTATAGTGATGCTGGCTAACAAAAACTATCCCAATCCAGCGAGAGTCGCCGCCGCCTGGCAGATTCTCAACGCTCTACAGTAAAATTTCATCGGGTCCGAATTTTCGGACCTTTTCTGCGCTTTTCCTTGCTGTCATCTACACTTAGAAAAAAACCAGTAAGGAAACATTTATGCGCCTGCTCCCTCTCGTTGCCGCAGCGACAGCTGCATTTCTGGTCGTTGCCTGCAGTTCTCCTACGCCGCCGCGTGGCGTGACCGTAGTGAATAATTTCGACGCTAAACGCTATCTCGGTACCTGGTATGAGATTGCCCGTTTTGATCACCGCTTTGAACGTGGACTGGAAAAAGTCACCGCAACATACAGCCTGCGTGATGACGGCGGCCTGAATGTCATTAATAAAGGCTATAACCCTGACAGAGGAATGTGGCAGCAGAGTGAAGGGAAAGCGTACTTTACCGGCGCACCAACTCGCGCTGCGCTGAAAGTGTCATTCTTTGGTCCTTTCTATGGCGGTTATAACGTTATTGCACTCGATCGGGAATACCGCCATGCGCTGGTTTGCGGCCCGGACCGCGACTACCTGTGGATACTCTCCCGCACGCCAACCATTTCTGACGAAGTGAAACAGGAGATGCTGGCAGTCGCGACCCGGGAAGGGTTTGATGTCAGTAAGTTTATTTGGGTACAGCAGCCCGGTAGTTAGTGAGTGCTGAGTTTCAGACCAATAATCCCCAATACGATTAACGCCAGACTCGCCAGGCGCATCGGGTTAGCGGACTCACCGAGCAGCACAATGCCGGTGATAGCCGCGCCGACTGCGCCAATACCCGTCCACACGGCATAAGCCGTCCCTACTGGTAACGATTTCATCGCCCAGGCAAGTAGCGCCATACTGACAATCATCGCCGTCACGGTAATAACACTCGGCGTCAAACGACTAAAGCCGTGGGTATATTTCAGGCCAACGGCCCATACCACTTCCAGCAGACCAGCAATAACTAAGATAATCCAGGACATATCAGGCTCCGGAGAATTGGGGCCGTCCCCGGTGAAAAGAGGCGTTTGCAGGTCGTCCTGCAAAGCTGATGGTTGAACGGATATTTTGCCAGGTGGCAGGGGAATTTCAACTATTACCTTAGTGACTATCGCAGAAAAAACAAACGGCACGACATACCTGTCGTACCGTTATTGCTTATTGCTATTGCTGCGCTTTCGTTGCTGCGCCAGAAATCGCGTTACCGCCATCAGAAATGTCTTCTCCAACGCCACGCGTGGTGTTGCAGGCAGTTAATACTGTTGAAAGCACCAGAACAGAAAAGATCGCTGCAATTGTCTTCTTCACCATAACGTCTTCCTTTTAGGTAATGTTATTTATGTTTGCCTATAGCAAATTAATAATAGACAACATCGCCAAAAATGACGGAAATCTGATGATTTTTCGGAAGAGAAGAAAAATTAGCTGGCAGCGCGAGAGATGGAGTTGCCGAGATGTTTGATGTCTTCGCCGAAACCGCGAGCGGTGTTACAGCCCGTGAGCAGCGTGCTGGCAAGCAAAACAAGAACGATAAGGCGTTTCATCATCTCTGACCTGAATAAGTGATGGTGCAGCCTGCAGGCCGCACCACAACCGCATTACTTCACGCGAGAGACGTATTCACCAGAGCGGGTATCCACTTTGATGACTTCGCCGATTTGTACGAACAGCGGAACCTTAACCACAGCGCCAGTAGACAGGGTAGCCGGTTTGCCGCCAGTACCTGCGGTATCACCTTTCAGGCCCGGATCGGTATCAACGATTTCCAGTTCAACGAAGTTCGGCGGAGTAACGGAGATCGGCTGACCATTCCACAGAGTTACGATACACTCTGCCTGATCCAGCAGCCATTTAGCGTTGTCGCCAATTGCTTTTGCATCAGCAGACAGCTGCTCGAAAGTTTCGTTGTTCATGAAGTGCCAGAACTCACCGTCGTTGTACAGGTAAGTCAGGTTCATATCGACAACATCAGCGCCTTCAGCGGAATCAGTAGATTTGAAGGTTTTTTCTACGCGAGTACCGGTCAGCAGACGACGCAGTTTAACGCGAGCAAATGCCTGGCCTTTACCCGGTTTTACGAATTCACTCGCTTCAACCGCGTAAGGTTCGCCGTCTAACATGATTTTAAGACCAGCACGAAAATCGTTGCTATAGTACGTTGCCATAAGGCCCTCTGAAATTTGTTAATTGGTAGCTAAGCCACAAAATGGCGCATATTGTAACCCTAAATACCCCATCCAGAGAAGATTGGTTAACGCAACTTGCCGATGTTGTGACCGATCCTGATGAACTTCTGCGTCTTTTGAATATAGACGCGGACGAAAAACTGTTGGCCGGACGCAGCGCCAAAAAGCTGTTTGCCCTGCGTGTGCCCCGCTCATTTATCGATCGCATGGAGAAAGGCAATCCGGACGATCCTCTTTTGCGTCAGGTACTTACCTCGCAAGATGAGTTTGTCGTCGCGTCCGGATTCTCCACCGACCCGCTGGAAGAACAGCACAGCGTAGTGCCTGGTTTGTTGCATAAATACCACAACCGGGCGCTTTTGCTGGTCAAAGGCGGCTGCGCGGTAAATTGCCGCTATTGCTTCCGTCGCCACTTCCCCTATGCCGAAAATCAGGGCAACAAGCGTAACTGGCAGACTGCTCTTGAGTATGTTGCTGCGCATCCGGAACTGGACGAGATGATTTTCTCCGGCGGCGATCCGCTGATGGCGAAAGATCACGAGCTGGACTGGTTGCTCACACAACTGGAAGCCATCCCGCATATCAAACGTCTGCGGATTCACAGCCGTCTGCCGATTGTGATCCCGGCACGTATCACCGAGGCGCTGGTTGAACGCTTTGCCCGTTCTACGCTGCAAATCTTGCTGGTGAATCACATCAATCATGCCAATGAGGTAGATGAAACGTTCCGTCAGGCGATGGCTAAATTGCGCCGTGTCGGTGTCACCCTGCTTAACCAGAGCGTTCTGTTACGTGGTGTGAACGATAACGCACAAACGTTGGCAAACCTGAGTAATGCGTTGTTCGATGCCGGCGTGATGCCGTATTACCTGCATGTGCTAGATAAAGTACAGGGCGCGGCGCATTTTATGGTGAGTGATGACGAAGCACGGCAGATTATGCGTGAGTTGCTGACACTGGTGTCGGGTTATCTGGTGCCGAAACTGGCGCGAGAAATCGGCGGCGAACCCAGCAAAACGCCGCTGGATCTCCAGCTACGCCAGCAGTAACTGATTAAACAGGGAAGTTAAACATTAGCCTGATGCGCTACGCTTATCAGGCCTACATTGTGCATTGAAATTGAATGGATTTGCAATGAACTGTAGGCCGGATAAGGCGTTTACGCCGCATCCGGCAAGAGCAACAAACGCAAGTACAGCAACCTGTCATTAAACTGGGAAATTTAATCTTTGCCCGTTGCATAACCTTTAATTATTCATATACATTGCTGTTGTTACTCTTTATATAGCCAACACCAATAATTAACCTTTCTTTTCTGTTTATATAGAGTGAGTACGGCTATTTATGTTATTTTAACAACTATTACTACCAAGCCCATTTATCTGGCTTATAAATTAAAATTAATTATTTAATTGAGAAATGGTTAGGGAGAACCTACATGGCCATAAGCATCAAGGGTGTTAATACCGGTGTTATTCGCAAGAGTAATAATTTCATTGCACTGGCGCTGAAAATTAAAGAACCTCGCAATAAAGAATCGTTGTTCTTTATGTCTGTCATGGAACTGCGCGACCTGCTGATTGCGCTGGAAAGTCGTCTGCATCAAAAGCATAAACTGGATGCTGCTGCACGCCTTCAGTATGAGCAAGCTCGCGATAAAGTCATTAAGAAAATGGCAGAAAACATCCCAGAAATTCTGGTTGATGAGCTTAAAAATGCCGATATTAATCGTCGGGTTAACACGCTGGAACTTACCGATAATCAAGGCGAAAATCTTACCTTCGTATTAACGCTACATGACGGTAGCAAATGTGAGTTAGTCGTCAATGAGTTGCAGATTGAAATGCTGGCGCGAGCAATCATTCATGCAATTAATAATGCGGAAATGCGTGAACTGGCATTACGTATTACCTCACTGTTAGATTTCCTGCCGTTATATGACGTTGACTGCCAGGAAAATGGCAATCTGGAATATGACACCTATTCCCAACCGGAATGGAAACATAACCTGTTCGACCATTATCTGGCGGTGCTTTACCGCTTTAAAGATGAAAGTGGCAAAGAACAATTTAGCGGCGCAGTGGTGAAAACGCGTGAAGCAACGCCGGGTAAAGAAATAGAGGCGATCACTCGCCGAATGCTTGATTTCAGCCCACGACTGAAAAAACTCGCGGGTGTGCCATGTCAGGTCTATGTTCGCACCGTAGCGGCGAATAACGCCCAACCGCTAACCCAGGATCAATGCTTACGCGCGCTGCATCACTTACGTGTTCAATCCACCAGCAAAACTGCACCACAGGCGAAATAATCTCATCTTTGCTAATGCGAGGCTGGAGCCATCCAGCCTGAAATCACTGATAACGTGATCGTTGGTCATGCCGGATGCGGCGTAAACGCCTTATCCGGCCTACAAATTCTCAAGCATTCAATCAGTTGCAATGCCTGCTGTAGGCCTGATAAGCGAAGCGCATCAGGCAATGATACGTTTGTCACCCAGCCTCTGGATCACATCAGTTCGGGCACTTATAAACCTGACCGATAATCTGGCTATCCGTCGGGACAAAACTGGACAACATTCCCTGCGACGGGCTGCTGATGCCATAAATCACGTTACCGCCCATTGCAGCCGCCTGGTTGCGCAGATCGTTTGCTGCGCCGCGCATAGAACCGCCCTCTTCTCCGTGTTGCCCGGAAAGCCAGTTGCTTTGCTTACCTGTCGCAGTACCAATCAGCTGGCACTCTGCGCCTGGCTGCTCGTCCACAATGCGTACACTCTGACCGGCAGCACTCAATTCGTTGCTGGAGCTACAACCCGCCATCAGTAGCGCGGCACCGACAATCCCTGCTAAGTATTTTACGTGCATGTTATTCCCCATAATCAATGAGCTGGACGCCACTCGCGTCGTCCGTGTCTGAATCTTATACTAGAAAGATGACCAAAAGAAAAACCCCCAGACATTTCTGCCCGGGGGTTTGTTTATTTCTGCGAGGTGCAGGGCAATTACATCATGCCGCCCATGCCACCCATGCCGCCCATACCGCCAGCAGCGCCTAAGTCAGCTGCATCATTTTTCGGCAGGTCGGTAACCATGCACTCGGTGGTGATCATCAGGCCAGCCACAGAAGCCGCGTACTGCAGAGCAGAACGGGTTACTTTGGTTGGGTCCAGGATACCCATGTCGATCATGTTGCCGTATTCTTCGGTTGCTGCGTTGTAACCGTAGTTGCCGTCGCCGCCTTTAACGGTGTTAGCAACAACAGACGGTTCTTCGCCGCAGTTCAGGACGATCTGACGCAGCGGAGCTTCCATTGCACGCAGTGCAACTTTGATACCCACGTTCTGGTCTTCGTTCTGACCACGCAGGTCAGCCAGTTTAGACGCTACGCGGATCAGCGCAACACCACCACCAGCAACCACGCCTTCTTCTACCGCAGCACGGGTCGCGTGCAGGGCGTCTTCAACGCGTGCTTTTTTCTCTTTCATTTCAACTTCGGTAGCAGCACCTACTTTGATAACTGCAACGCCGCCTGCCAGTTTCGCTACGCGTTCCTGCAGTTTTTCACGGTCGTAGTCAGAAGTTGCTTCTTCAATCTGCTGACGGATCTGAGCAACACGGCCCTGGATTGCAGCTTCTTCACCCACGCCATCGATGATAGTGGTGGTGTCTTTGTTGATCACAACACGTTTAGCCTGACCCAGGTCTTCCAGGGTTGCTTTTTCCAGCTCCATACCGATCTCTTCAGAGATTACGGTACCGCCAGTCAGGGTTGCGATATCCTGCAGCATAGCTTTACGACGATCGCCGAAGCCCGGAGCTTTAACCGCAGCAACTTTCACGATGCCACGCATGGTGTTAACAACCAGAGTTGCCAGCGCTTCGCCTTCTACATCTTCAGCGATGATCAGCAGCGGTTTGCCTGCTTTGGCAACGGCTTCCAGAACCGGCAGCATTTCGCGGATGTTGGAGATTTTCTTGTCAGCCAGCAGGATGAACGGGCTTTCCAGTTCTACTGCGCCAGTTTCCGGCTTGTTGATGAAGTAAGGAGACAGGTAGCCACGGTCGAACTGCATACCTTCAACCACGTCCAGTTCGTCCTGCAGACCGGTACCGTCTTCAACGGTGATAACGCCTTCTTTACCGACTTTGTCCATCGCTTCAGCGATCAGTTTACCTACGGTTTCGTCGGAGTTAGCGGAGATGGTACCAACCTGAGCAATCGCTTTAGAGTCAGAGCACGGTACGGACAGCGCTTTCAGTTCTTCAACTGCAGCGGTAACGGCTTTGTCGATACCACGTTTCAGGTCCATCGGGTTCATGCCCGCAGCAACAGCTTTCAGACCTTCAGTGATGATAGCCTGAGCCAGTACGGTTGCAGTGGTGGTACCGTCGCCTGCAGCGTCGTTCGCTTTAGAGGCAACTTCTTTCACCATCTGCGCACCCATATTTTCGAACTTGTCTTCCAGTTCGATTTCACGAGCAACGGAAACACCATCTTTGGTGATGGTCGGTGCACCGAAAGATTTATCCAGAACTACGTTACGGCCTTTCGGACCGAGGGTAACTTTCACTGCATCTGCCAGTACGTTTACGCCGCGCAGCATTTTCACACGAGCGTCGTTACCGAATTTTACGTCTTTAGCTGCCATTATCTTTATTCCTTAAATTCGTATGTTCAGTGTCGTGCGCGGATTACGCTTCAACAATTGCCAGAATGTCGCTTTCGGACATGATCAACACTTCTTCATTGTCGATCTTCTCGGATTTCACACCGTAGCCATCGTTGAAAATAACGATGTCGCCAACTTTCACGTCCAGCGGCTTCACTTCGCCATTTTCAAGGATACGGCCATTGCCGACAGCCAGCACTTCGCCGCGGGTGGATTTAGCCGCTGCAGAGCCGGTCAGAACGATGCCGCCAGCAGATTTAGTTTCAACTTCTTTACGCTTGACGATCACGCGATCATGCAATGGACGAATATTCATTGATAACTCTCCTTTGAGAAAGTCCGTATCTGTTATGGGTGACGCCGGACCTTACATGGTTTCCCGGCTGGTGACCAGAGAAATGGGGATGAGGCTTCGCCCCTTCAAGGGGGAAAAAGAAAAAAAATTCTGATCAGCACAAAATCGGGTGAAAACCCTGATTCACCTCACATTTCATCGCAATTTCTTCATCGCCGTCATAAGCGAATCTGATTGTGCTACCATCGAAAATCTACGCAGTTGCCCAAAATTTGGGCGCAATCGGACATCAACCCATGAGTGGACTCAAACAAGAACTGGGGCTGGCCCAGGGCATTGGCCTGCTATCGACGTCATTATTAGGCACTGGCGTGTTTGCCGTTCCTGCGTTAGCTGCGCTGGTAGCGGGCAATAACAGCCTGTGGGCGTGGCCCGTTTTGATTATCTTAGTGTTCCCGATTGCGATTGTGTTTGCGATTCTGGGTCGCCACTATCCCAGCGCAGGCGGTGTCGCGCACTTCGTCGGTATGGCGTTTGGTTCGCGACTTGAGCGAGTCACCGGCTGGTTGTTTTTATCGGTCATTCCCGTGGGTTTGCCTGCCGCGCTACAAATTGCCGCCGGGTTCGGCCAGGCAATGTTTGGCTGGCATAGCTGGCAACTGTTGTTGGCAGAACTCGGTACGCTGGCGCTGGTGTGGTATATCGGTACTCGCGGTGCCAGTTCCAGTGCTAATCTACAAACCGTTATTGCCGGACTTATCGTCGCGCTGATTGTCGCTATCTGGTGGGCGGGCGATATCAAACCTGCGAATATCCCCTTCCCGGCACCTGGTAATATCGAACTTACCGGGTTATTTGCTGCGTTATCAGTGATGTTCTGGTGTTTTGTCGGTCTGGAAGCATTTGCCCATCTTGCCTCGGAATTTAAAAATCCAGAGCGTGATTTTCCTCGCGCATTGATGATTGGTCTGCTGCTGGCAGGATTAGTCTACTGGGGCTGTACGGTAGTCGTCTTACACTTCGACGCCTATGGTGAAAAAATGGCGGCGGCAGCATCGCTTCCAAAAATTGTAGTGCAGTTGTTCGGTGTAGGAGCGTTATGGATTGCCTGCGTGATTGGCTATCTGGCCTGCTTTGCCAGTCTCAACATTTATATACAGAGCTTCGCCCGCCTGGTCTGGTCGCAGGCGCAACATAATCCTGACCACTACCTGGCACGCCTCTCTTCTCGCCATATCCCGAATAATGCCCTCAATGCGGTGCTCGGCTGCTGTGTGGTGAGCACGTTGGTGATTCATGCTTTAGAGATCAATCTGGACGCTCTTATTATTTATGCCAATGGCATCTTTATTATGATTTATCTGTTATGCATGCTGGCAGGCTGTAAATTATTGCAAGGACGTTATCGACTACTGGCGGTGGTTGGCGGGCTGTTATGCGTTCTGTTACTGGCAATGGTCGGCTGGAAAAGTCTCTATGCGCTGATCATGCTGGCGGGGTTATGGCTGTTGCTGCCAAAACGAAAAACGCCGGAAAATGGCATAACCACATAATCCGGCGTTTCGACATTAATCCTGGCGATCGTCTTTATGATCAAGGCGGTCGCGCTCATCATCCTTTCGCTGGTACTCACCATCAAAAGTATTACCACCACCGGTCCCGGCGCTAAAACCGCCGCCTGGCATACGAGAAAAGCGCAAATGCGGCATCAACTTCACTGTCAGATGCTTTTGCACCGGCGGTAATAAAAGCAGAAGACCGAGGAAGTCGGTGAAAAAGCCCGGTAATAAAAGCAGCAAACCGGCAATGATCAGCGAAACACTTTTAATCATCTCCGCCGCTGGGTTTTCACCCGCCGCCATTTTTTGCTGCATCAGCACGAAATTCTTAAAGCCCTGGTTACGTACCAGTGACATCCCGATAACTGACGTGAATATAACCAGCACGAGGGTCAGCAATACCCCCAATACATGGGCAACCTGAATAAAGATTGAAATCTCAATATAGACATAAAGGAAAATGGCAATAAAAGGTAACCAGCGCAAAGGTTTCTCCTGTAATAGCAGCCGGTAAAACCCGGCTACCTGAATGGGTTGCGAATCGCGTTCAGCTTATATTGTGGTCATTAGCAAAATTTCAAGATGTTTGCGCAACTATTTTTGGTAGTAATCCCAAAGCGGTGATCTATTTCACAAATTAATAATTAAGGGGTAAAAACCGACACTTAAAGTGATCCAGATTACGGTAGAAATCCTCAAGCAGCATATGATCTCGGGTATTCGGTCGATGCAGGGGATAATCGTCGGTCGAAAAACATTCGAAACCACATATATTCTGTGTGTTTAAAGCAAATCATTGGCAGCTTGAAAAAGAAGGTTCACATGTCAAACAACATTCGTATCGAAGAAGATCTGTTGGGTACCAGGGAAGTTCCAGCTGATGCCTACTATGGTGTTCACACTCTGAGAGCGATTGAAAACTTCTATATCAGCAACAACAAAATCAGTGATATTCCTGAATTTGTTCGCGGTATGGTAATGGTTAAAAAAGCCGCAGCTATGGCAAACAAAGAGCTGCAAACCATTCCTAAAAGTGTAGCGAATGCCATCATTGCCGCATGTGATGAAGTCCTGAACAACGGAAAATGCATGGATCAGTTCCCGGTAGACGTCTACCAGGGCGGCGCAGGTACTTCCGTAAACATGAACACCAACGAAGTGCTGGCCAATATCGGTCTGGAACTGATGGGTCACCAGAAAGGTGAATATCAGTACCTGAACCCGAACGACCATGTTAACAAATGTCAGTCCACTAACGACGCCTACCCGACCGGTTTCCGTATCGCAGTTTACTCTTCCCTGATTAAGCTGGTAGATGCGATTAACCAACTGCGTGAAGGCTTTGAACGTAAAGCTGTCGAATTCCAGGACATCCTGAAAATGGGTCGTACCCAGCTGCAGGACGCAGTACCGATGACCCTCGGTCAGGAATTCCGCGCTTTCAGCATCCTGCTGAAAGAAGAAGTGAAAAATATCCAACGTACCGCTGAACTGCTGCTGGAAGTTAACCTTGGCGCAACAGCAATCGGTACTGGTCTGAACACGCCGAAAGAGTACTCTCCGCTGGCAGTGAAAAAACTGGCTGAAGTCACTGGCTTCCCATGCGTACCGGCTGAAGACCTGATCGAAGCGACCTCTGACTGCGGCGCTTATGTTATGGTTCACGGCGCGCTGAAACGCCTGGCTGTGAAGATGTCCAAAATCTGTAACGACCTGCGCTTGCTCTCTTCTGGTCCACGTGCCGGCCTGAACGAGATCAACCTGCCGGAACTGCAGGCGGGCTCTTCCATCATGCCAGCTAAAGTAAACCCGGTTGTTCCGGAAGTGGTTAACCAGGTATGCTTCAAAGTCATCGGTAACGACACCACTGTTACCATGGCAGCAGAAGCAGGTCAGCTGCAGTTGAACGTTATGGAGCCGGTCATTGGCCAGGCCATGTTCGAATCCGTTCACATTCTGACCAACGCTTGCTACAACCTGCTGGAAAAATGCATTAACGGCATCACTGCTAACAAAGAAGTGTGCGAAGGTTACGTTTACAACTCTATCGGTATCGTTACTTACCTGAACCCGTTCATCGGTCACCACAACGGTGACATCGTGGGTAAAATCTGTGCCGAAACCGGTAAGAGTGTACGTGAAGTCGTTCTGGAACGCGGTCTGTTGACTGAAGCGGAACTTGACGATATTTTCTCCGTACAGAATCTGATGCACCCGGCTTACAAAGCAAAACGCTATACTGATGAAAGCGAACAGTAATCGTACAGGGTAGTACAAATAAAGAAGGCACGTCAGATGACGTGCCTTTTTTCTTGTGAGCAGTAACTTAAAAATAACAACCTAATATCAACTTGTTAAAAAACAAGGAAGGCTAATATGCTAGTTGTAGAACTCATCATAGTTTTGCTGGCGATCTTCTTGGGCGCCAGATTGGGGGGAATAGGTATTGGTTTTGCAGGCGGATTGGGGGTGCTGGTTCTTGCCGCTATTGGCGTTAAACCCGGTAACATCCCGTTCGATGTCATTTCCATTATCATGGCGGTTATCGCCGCTATTTCTGCCATGCAGGTTGCTGGCGGTCTGGACTATCTGGTTCATCAGACAGAAAAGCTGCTGCGCCGTAACCCGAAATACATCACGATCCTCGCACCGATCGTGACCTATTTCCTGACTATCTTTGCTGGTACTGGCAACATATCTCTGGCGACACTGCCAGTTATCGCTGAAGTTGCGAAGGAACAAGGCGTCAAACCTTGCCGTCCGCTGTCTACTGCAGTGGTATCCGCGCAGATTGCGATCACCGCATCGCCAATCTCAGCGGCAGTGGTTTACATGTCTTCCGTGATGGAAGGTCATGGCATCAGCTACCTCCATCTGCTCTCCGTGGTCATCCCGTCCACCCTGCTGGCGGTTCTGGTGATGTCCTTTCTGGTCACTATGCTGTTCAACTCCAAACTCTCTGACGATCCGATTTATCGCAAGCGTCTGGAAGAGGGCCTGGTTGAACTGCGCGGTGAAAAGCAGATTGAAATCAAATCCGGTGCAAAAACGTCCGTCTGGCTGTTCCTGCTGGGCGTAGTTGGCGTGGTTATCTATGCAATCATCAACAGCCCAAGCATGGGTCTGGTTGAAAAACCGCTGATGAACACCACCAACGCAATCCTGATCATCATGCTCAGCGTTGCAACTCTGACCACCGTTATCTGTAAAGTCGATACCGACAACATCCTCAACTCCAGCACCTTCAAAGCAGGTATGAGCGCCTGTATTTGTATCCTGGGTGTTGCGTGGCTGGGCGATACTTTCGTTTCCAACAACATCGACTGGATCAAAGATACCGCTGGTGAAGTGATTCAGGGTCATCCGTGGCTGCTGGCCGTCATCTTCTTCTTTGCTTCTGCTCTGCTGTACTCTCAGGCTGCAACCGCAAAAGCACTGATGCCGATGGCTCTGGCACTGAACGTTTCACCGCTGACCGCTGTTGCTTCTTTCGCTGCGGTGTCTGGTCTGTTCATTCTGCCGACCTACCCGACGCTGGTTGCTGCGGTACAGATGGATGACACGGGTACAACCCGTATCGGTAAATTCGTCTTCAACCATCCGTTCTTCATCCCGGGTACTCTGGGTGTTGCCCTGGCCGTTTGCTTCGGCTTCGTGCTGGGTAGCTTCATGCTGTAATGACCAATCGCGGGGCGTTCAAGCCCCGCTTTCTTTCCCGCCGACTAACATCCTTCCCCCGTCCGTTGTATAGTGACCTCTCTCTTGCGGTTCCATCTGTTCTTGCGAGGTGTTTATGCTTGATGAAAAAAGTTCGAATACCGCGTCTGTCGTGGTGCTATGTACCGCACCGGATGAAGCGACAGCCCAGGATTTAGCCGCCAAAGTGCTGGCGGAAAAACTGGCGGCCTGCGCGACCTTGATCCCCGGCGCTACCTCTCTCTATTACTGGGAAGGTAAGCTGGAGCAAGAATACGAAGTGCAGATGATTTTAAAAACTACCGTATCTCACCAGCAGGCACTGCTGGAATGCCTGAAGTCTCATCATCCATATCAAACCCCGGAACTTCTGGTTTTACCTGTTACACACGGAGACACAGATTACCTCTCATGGCTCAACGCATCTTTACGCTGATCCTGCTACTTTGCAGCACTTCCGTTTTTGCCGGATTATTCGACGCGCCGGGACGTTCACAATTTGTCCCCGCGGATCAAGCCTTTACTTTTGATTTTCAGCAAAACCAACATGACCTTAATCTGACCTGGCAGATCAAAGACGGTTACTACCTCTACCGTAAACAGATCCGCATTACGCCGGAACACGCGAAAATTGCCGACGTGCAGCTGCCGCAAGGCGTCTGGCATGAAGATGAGTTTTACGGCAAAAGCGAGATTTACCGCGATCGGCTGACGCTTCCCGTAACCATCAACCAGGCGAGTGCGGGAGCGACGTTAACTGTCACCTACCAGGGCTGTGCTGATGCCGGTTTCTGTTATCCGCCAGAAACCAAAACCGTTCCGTTAAGCGAAGTGGTCGCCAACAACGCAGCGTCACAGCCTGTGTCTGTTTCGCAGCAAGAGCAGCACACCGCGCAATTGCCCTTTTCCGCGCTCTGGGCGTTGTTGATCGGTATTGGTATCGCCTTTACGCCATGCGTGCTGCCAATGTACCCACTGATTTCTGGCATCGTGCTGGGTGGTAAACAGCGGCTCTCCACTGCCAGAGCATTGTTGCTGACCTTTATTTATGTGCAGGGGATGGCACTGACTTACACGGCGCTGGGTCTGGTAGTTGCCGCCGCAGGGTTACAGTTCCAGGCGGCGCTACAGCACCCATACGTGCTCATTGGCCTCGCCATCGTCTTTACCTTGCTGGCGATGTCAATGTTTGGCTTGTTTACTCTACAACTCCCCTCTTCGCTGCAAACACGTCTCACGTTGATGAGCAATCGCCAACAGGGCGGCTCACCTGGCGGTGTGTTTGTTATGGGGGCGATTGCCGGACTGATCTGTTCACCATGCACCACCGCACCGCTTAGCGCGATTCTGCTGTATATCGCCCAAAGCGGGAACATGTGGCTGGGCGGCGGCACGCTTTATCTCTATGCGTTGGGCATGGGCCTGCCGCTGATGCTAATTACCGTCTTTGGTAACCGCTTGCTGCCGAAAAGCGGCCCGTGGATGGAACAAGTCAAAACCGCGTTTGGTTTTGTGATCCTCGCACTGCCGGTCTTCCTGCTGGAGCGAGTGATTGGTGATGTATGGGGATTACGCTTGTGGTCGGCGCTGGGTGTCGCATTCTTTGGCTGGGCCTTTATCACCAGCCTACAGGCTAAACGCGGCTGGATGCGCGTGGTGCAAATAATCCTGCTGGCAGCGGCATTGGTTAGCGTGCGCCCACTTCAGGATTGGGCATTTGGTGCGACGCATACCGCGCAAACTCAGACGCATCTCAACTTTACACAAATCAAAACGGTAGATGAGTTAAATCAGGCGCTCGTTGAAGCCAAAGGCAAACCGGTGATGTTAGATCTTTATGCCGACTGGTGCGTCGCCTGTAAAGAGTTTGAGAAATACACCTTCAGCGACCCGCAGGTGCAAAAAGCGTTAGCAGACACGGTCTTACTTCAGGCCAACGTCACGGCCAACGACGCACAAGATGTGGCGCTGTTAAAGCATCTTAATGTCCTTGGCCTACCGACAATTCTCTTTTTTGACGGACAAGGCCAGGAGCATCCACAAGCACGCGTCACGGGCTTTATGGATGCTGAAACCTTCAGCGCACATTTGCGCGATCGCCAACCGTGAACGACACTTGCAGTGGGAAAGACGGAGGAAAATAGCGTGCAACGTGAAGATGTACTGGGAGAAGCCCTGAAATTATTAGAATTACAAGGGATTGCCAACACCACGCTGGAGATGGTTGCTGAACGTGTGGATTATCCACTGGACGAGCTACGCCGCTTCTGGCCAGACAAAGAGGCAATCCTCTACGATGCGCTGCGTTATCTTAGCCAACAGATAGATGTCTGGCGTCGTCAGCTGATGCTGGACGAAACGCAAACCGCCGAACAAAAGCTGCTGGCACGTTATCAGGCGTTATCGGAGTGCGTTAAAAACAACCGCTATCCGGGCTGTCTATTTATCGCTGCCTGTACGTTTTATCCCGATCCTGGCCACCCTATTCATCAACTGGCCGATCAGCAAAAAAGCGCGGCCTACGATTTCACCCACGAACTGTTAACCACACTGGAAGTTGACGATCCGGCGATGGTAGCAAAGCAGATGGAACTGGTGCTGGAAGGCTGTTTAAGCCGAATGCTGGTGAATCGTAGCCAGGCGGATGTCGACACTGCACATCGGCTGGCGGAAGATATCCTGCGCTTCGCCCGCTGCCGCCAGGGTGGTGCATTGACCTGACAGAAACACAGAAAAGAAGCGATTTGCCGCAATCTTAAGCAGTTGAATCGCTTTTACTGAAATTAGGTTGACGAGATGTGCAGATTACGGTTTAATGCGCCCCGTTGCCCGGATAGCTCAGTCGGTAGAGCAGGGGATTGAAAATCCCCGTGTCCTTGGTTCGATTCCGAGTCCGGGCACCAAATTCATATAAACGGACCTCCACAGAGGTCCGTTTTTCGTTTCAGGACGTCACGATTTAAGCGTTCTGCCTCCAAATCAATTCTACTGAACTCAACCAGATTCCCCCCACATCAACCCCATTGTGCGGGTATAATTGCGGGTATCCCCAGTTCGACAGAATTTGTACCCTCTTTAACGCATTCAGAAGGCTGAACTATGGCACTGACTGACGCAAAAATCCGGGCTGCAAAGCCCACTGACAAGGCTTATAAACTCACTGACGGGGCTGGCATGTTCCTGCTGGTTCATCC
>NZ_SJWV01000389.1:0-1485 GCF_004352695.1 Escherichia sp. KCJ4928 | reverse complement strand
ATATGAGTATATGACATCTCTTATTGTAAATGGTAAGGATACATGGTCTGTAAAAGGCATAAAAAATCATAAAGGTGTATATGATTATTCAAATTTGATTCAGTTTGTTGAAAAGGATAACAAACACTATCAGGCGAGAATAATTTCTGAGCTCGGAGATAAAGACGATATGGTTTATTCTGGGGCAGGCTCATCAGAAGTATTTGCTGGTGAAGGTCATGATACCGTATCTTATAATAAGACGGATGTTGGTAAACTAACAATTGATGCAACAGGAGCATCAAAACCTGGTGAGTATATAGTTTCAAAAAATATGTATGGTGACGTGAAGGTATTGCAGGAAGTCGTTAAGGAACAGGAGGTATCAGTAGGGAAACGAACAGAGAAAATACAATATCGTGATTTTGAATTCAGAACCGGTGGAATTCCTTATGATGTGATAGATAATCTTCATTCTGTTGAAGAACTCATTGGCGGAAAACATGATGATGAATTCAAAGGCGGTAAGTTTAATGATATATTCCATGGCGCAGATGGGAACGATTATATCGAAGGTAATGATGGTAATGATCGACTATACGGCGATGATGGGGATGATTATATATCCGGAGGACAGGGAGACGACCAGTTATTTGGTGGTAGTGGAAACGATAAATTGAGTGGAGGGGATGGTAATAATTATCTGACAGGAGGAAGCGGTAATGATGAGCTTCAGGCACACGGAGCTTATAATATTCTGTCAGGTGGTACTGGTGATGATAAACTTTATGGTGGTGGTGGTATTGACCTTCTGGATGGAGGGGAAGGTAATGACTATCTGAATGGTGGTTTTGGTAATGATATTTATGTTTATAGGCAAAACTATGGTCATCATACAATTGCAGATGAAGGAGGTAAAGGAGATCGTCTGCACTTATCTGATATTAGCTTTGATGATATTGCATTTAAGAGAGTTGGAAATGATCTTGTCATGAATAAAGCCATTAATGGTGTACTTTCATTTAATGAGTCAAATGATGTCAATGGGATAACATTTAAAAACTGGTTTGCGAAAGATGCTTCAAGAGCAGATAATCATCTTGTTGAGGTTATAACAGATAAAGATGGTCGTGAGATAAAAGCTGATAAGATACCTCATAATAATGAATGGTCAGGTTATATAAAAGCCAGTAATATAGCATCTGAAAAAAACATGATTAATATCACCAGTGTTGCCGATGATATTAACAAGATTATTTCTTCAGTTTCAGGGTTCGATTCAGGTGATGAACGATTAGCATCTTTATATAATTTATCCTTACATCAAAATAACACACACTCAACAACTTTAACGACAACTGTCTGAGACTAAAAGCGGAGGTGATGACCATTCCAGGAGGAATGGTCATCGTTATATAATGAGTAAATGTAGTTCTCATAATAGTCTGTATGCACTGATATTGCTTGCACAATATCATAATATAACTGTCAATGCTGAAGCTATAA
>NZ_SJWV01000388.1:0-1486 GCF_004352695.1 Escherichia sp. KCJ4928 | reverse complement strand
CATAATACGTTACTCCCTTTAATTATTAACGATATGTTTCGCATTTTTCTTTAAATCTGCATGTAACAGAATGTTAATAAGACATGATTGTTGCGGCAGGATCTGCAATAATTAACAATTATCCACTTCACAGAGAATGCTATGCAGTACCCGATTAACGAGATGTTCCAGACCCTGCAAGGTGAGGGTTACTTTACCGGCGTCCCCGCCATTTTTATTCGTTTACAGGGATGCCCGGTTGGCTGTGCCTGGTGCGACACCAAACACACCTGGGAAAAGCTTGAGGATCGGGAAGTCTCCCTTTTCAGCATTCTGGCGAAGACCAAAGAGAGTGATAAGTGGGGGGCGGCGAGCAGTGAAGATTTGCTGGCTGTCATTGGTCGGCAGGGATATACCGCGCGGCATGTGGTGATTACGGGTGGTGAGCCTTGCATTCATGATTTGCTGCCACTGACTGACCTGCTCGAAAAGAACGGTTTTAGCTGCCAGATCGAAACCAGTGGAACTCATGAAGTACGCTGCACACCGAATACCTGGGTTACCGTATCACCAAAGCTGAACATGCGCGGCGGCTATGAAGTGTTGTCACAGGCACTGGAGCGAGCCAACGAAATCAAGCATCCAGTGGGGCGCGTACGTGATATTGAAGCACTGGATGAACTACTGGCAACGCTGACCGATGATAAACCGCGAGTCATTGCACTGCAGCCGATTAGCCAAAAGGATGATGCCACACGTTTGTGCATTGAAACCTGCATTGCGCGTAATTGGCGTTTGTCGATGCAAACACATAAATATCTAAATATTGCCTGATTAAACATTTATAAGCGTTATAAATGGGTGGAACCTGTAAAGACTTCTACTCATTTATATTGTTTGTCGCCTCTGAAAACTCCTCCATTTTACCCATCCAGGGCTAATCATTAGCATTCTCTACAAATTCTGTGGCATTAATTTTTCGCTGGAGTGAAAATTATTGCGGTAAAGTTTGGTAGATTTTAGTTTGTATAGAGTTATTTTAAATATTTACCTTTTTAATCAATGGATTAAGTGCTCTTTAACATAATGGATGTGTTGTTTGTGTGATACTATAAAGTTGGTAGATTGTGACTGGCTTAAAAAATCATTAATTAATAATAGGTTATGTTTACAGAGTTCCCCGCGCCAGCGGGGATAAACCGCGTGCCTTCGACTTTGCGGATCACGTCGTCTTGAGTTCCCCGCGCCAGCGGGGATAAACCGAAACCGGACGAGGGCGCGCTAAAACGTGATTAGAGTTCCCCGCGCCAGCGGGGATAAACCGCCTCTCAATTTGTAACGTCTGCAATGTCAGGCGAGTTCCCCGCGCCAGCGGGGATAAACCACCATATAACCCGTTATCTCTTTCTCAAGTTTTTATATTAGCAGTACTTGTAATAAGCAACATATCCACGTAACACCTCATGTTCAAAATAGTTCTCCATGCCAGAGAGGTTCACAATTATCG
>NZ_SJWV01000387.1:0-1497 GCF_004352695.1 Escherichia sp. KCJ4928 | reverse complement strand
CCCCTCCCCAATAATCATAAACAAACCCAGGAATTTCCTTTCCAGTAACAGAGTTTACAATTCCAGGTGCATATTCCCCAAATAATCCACCGGCCCATGCACCTGCGGCAGCACCTCCAATAGCTCCTGCATTCGGTCCATCAGTAAAAAATGCACTGCCCATCGCAATTCCTACGTTTTGTCCAACAGTTCTTCCCGGTGCAAGCATACCAGTAATGCCTGCACTGGCACTGCTTTTCCAGTCCCAGTTTTTGTTCTCATTACCCGGCTGACTCAGATCAAACCACTGGTATGTTCCGTTAGCTATCTCAGCAATAACTCCACCACCGATCACTTTCCCGACGGACGCTGCAGGCCCCAGATACCAGGCACCTGCAATCAATACGCCATCTTTATAACCATCAACTATAACTTTGCTTATATTGGCTCCTTCAGGTAACTCACCTTTGGCAATTTTATCCAGTCCTGCCTGCTTCTGTTCCGGGGTGAGATTATTGGCATCAGCATACTGATTCCATGAGGAAACCGCCTGACCATAACTCACCATTCCTGATGGCAGACTGAGCGCATTAGTAGTTGACTGCCTCAACTTCAGGGTGACTTCTGCCGTTACTTTTTTAACCCCTCCCCCAACGCCTAAACGACACTTTCGTTTTCTGCAGTGCCTCATAGGAAGTATGAGCTTTAAAGCTAGTGTAATCAAAACCCACTGACACTACCATTCTGACAAACATGCCGGTGGATGATGCCCGACTTTTCCATCATGATGCCTGTTTAGTCGGGCGTGCACCGTACGGATGACATCTTTCACCTGGCTAGGTTCATACAACGCATCGTAAGATTTGTACGCATCAACCTGCAACTCTCACCTATATTCTGCCAGATGATGTTGTGAATCTTCGAGGGAGAGCTGCTTTATCATCTGCGTATTCTGTTCTATTCGATCACGGATTGGTCGTTACTCACCGATCACTTTCACGGTAATACGCATCTGTGGCTATCATCCCCACCACCTCGCCGGTGGCTGCATCCGCGGCACAGGCAAGAACGTTATTTCCCTGTGCCACCAGTGCGGCATTCACCACGGCATGAGCAGCCACATTTTCAGCTTTATTCACTTCACCGGTAAACGAGGCTGTGGTCATGGAGTACATTCATTGCAGTGTATTGAGTAACTCAGCCATTACATGAGACGCATCCTGTTTATAAGCTAATTCCCAACGGGTCTGCCAGTTTTCCGGACGACCGGCACTTTCCCATTCAGACAAGGCAAGTGCATTAATAATTTCCAACTCGAACCATATTTGCTGGTAACTCTCTTTACTTTCCTCATTTTTGAACAATTCATTCGACTGCACCAATTCTTCCGCATAGCTGACGAATTTTGCAAAACTAGCAACATCGTTCAGCGAATTCTGTGCATATTCACAAATAATATATTTCTTACTTGTCACCATATTTAACTGTTACAACCTTTCCAGATGAATTTGTAACTAC
>NZ_SJWV01000386.1:0-1517 GCF_004352695.1 Escherichia sp. KCJ4928 | reverse complement strand
ATCCTTAAGAGTATAATAATTTCCTCCAGCTATCGCACTGGAGGAAAAAATCAGGCATGGAGTTCTTTTCTTAATGAAATAATTTCCCTGGCTAAATCCTGGCATAATATTGCATTCATCAAATGATCCTGTGCATGAATCAGAATTAAATTAACTTTTATTTTGCCACAGCCTTCATCCTGACTAATTAATGCGGTCTGAATCTTATGTGCCTGAAGACAGGCAGATTCAGAACTGGCCATTAGCTGAGTTGCGCCCTGCCAGTCTTTTTGCCCGGCACAACGTATGGCTTCCATCGCGTCAGAACGTGCCTGCCCCGCGTTGACCAGTAACTCCATAACAAGTTCTTCATCTGCAAACATCACAATCTCCTTCCTGGGTAAATGGAATTATCCGTTAGTTGTCATGTTATTGACTTTGTTGGCGGCAATAACAAAAGGTAAATAGATCATTGTCGCCACACCTAAACATAAAAAACCAACCAGTAAAGCCAGCCAGTTCCCCCCGGTTCCGAGGAAAGCAATTAAAGGTCCGGGCGTAGTCCAGGGCACGGCATAAGCAACCGGTGGAATAATTTCCATCGAAACAAAGAAGTAACCAATGGCACAGTTAACAATGGGAACCATAATAAACGGCACCATCATGATGGGGTTAAGTACAATAGGAAGGCCAAACATTATCGGTTCATTGATATTGAAAATACCGGGGATAAATGACATTTTTGCCAGATCACGGTATTCCGCACGCTTAGAAGCGATAAAAATAGCCAACAATAACCCCAACGTCATACCTGAACCGCCGCAGTTGGCGAATGCATCATTAATAGAAGTCCAGGTAATCGGATATGGCGCGCCCCAGGTAGTGCCATGTTGAGCGGCCCAGGAGAGATTCTCCAGATTAGCCTCAGAAAAAACGGTTTCTCGAATTGCCGATGTGGTATTAGGTCCGTGGATCCCCAGCACCCACAGGAAATTACCCACAGCCCCCAGGATAATTACCGCAAAGATATTCGTTCCCATATGTTTGAGCGGCGTCTGGATTAATGTGTAAATAAGATCGTTTAGTCCTGCCGGGGATATCAGTGTCAGGCAATAATTAAGTGCGGAAAAGAACACCATGACAAAAAATATTGGCAATAAAACTTTAAATGAACGCGCTACCGCAGGCGGTACAGCTGCCGGCATCGTTATGGTGATTTTTGGGTTTCGAGCTAAGCGACAAAATATTTCACTGGTGATCAATGCAACGATAACAGCAACAAACAACCCCTGCGCGCCGAGATATTTGGTCGTCAGGAATGCTTGCCCATCTATCATCTGATATGGCGTATAAACAATAAAAAATGCTCCTATTGCCGTTAATCCGCATAAAAGATCATCTTGCTCATAGCTAATCGCCATATTCCTGGCGACCAGGAAAGCAATCATAATTGACATGATATTTACAGAACCATTCATTACCGGAGTAAAAATAGCTTGTGCTTTTTCAAGGTTGGGGAAAATGCTATTCAGATGCAG
>NZ_SJWV01000385.1:0-1545 GCF_004352695.1 Escherichia sp. KCJ4928 | reverse complement strand
ATGAAGCTCAGGGCGTGGGTATTAATGAGTTGGTCAAAGCTGCTGATGAGCTTGGAATAGAAATACACCGTACTGAACGAGATGATACAGCGATTGCAAACCAGTTTTTTGGTACAGCAGAAAAAGTTGTAGGATTAACTGAACGTGGTGTTGCAATATTCGCACCACAACTTGACAAACTTCTGCAGAAGTATCAGAAAGTTGGGAGTAAAATAGGAGGAACCGCTGAAAATGTAGGTAATAATCTGGGAAAAGCCGGAACAGTTCTCTCAGCACTACAGAATTTTACGGGGATTGCTTTATCAGGCATGGCTCTTGATGAATTGCTGAGAAAACAACGGGAAGGAGAGGATATAAGTCAGAATGATATTGCCAAAAGTAGTATTGAACTTATTAATCAGCTTGTAGATACAGTATCAAGTATAAACAGTACCGTTGATTCATTTTCTGAGCAGCTTAACCAGCTTGGCTCATTTTTATCCAGTAAACCTCGCTTAAGTTCTGTTGGTGGAAAATTACAAAATTTACCAGACCTGGGCCCCCTGGGGGATGGGCTGGATGTTGTCTCCGGAATTCTTTCTGCTGTATCAGCAAGCTTTATTCTGGGAAACAGTGACGCACATACAGGAACAAAAGCTGCAGCGGGTATCGAACTGACAACTCAGGTTCTTGGAAATGTTGGTAAAGCTGTTTCGCAATATATTCTGGCTCAGAGAATGGCACAGGGGTTATCGACAACAGCTGCAAGTGCGGGTCTGATCACATCGGCTGTTATGCTGGCTATCAGTCCTCTTTCTTTCCTGGCTATTGCAGATAAATTTGAGCGAGCTAAGCAGCTTGAATCATATTCTGAACGATTTAAAAAATTGAATTATGAAGGGGATGCTTTACTCGCAGCCTTTCATAAAGAAACCGGAGCTATAGATGCAGCCCTGACAACAATAAATACTGTCCTGAGTTCTGTATCTGCGGGAGTTAGTGCAGCCTCCAGTGCATCCCTCATAGGGGCCCCGATAAGCATGCTGGTGAGTGCATTAACCGGTACGATATCTGGCATTCTGGAAGCATCAAAACAGGCTATGTTTGAGCACGTTGCAGATAAATTCGCTGCTCGGATCAATGAATGGGAAAAGGAGCATGGCAAAAATTATTTTGAGAATGGCTATGACGCAAGACATGCTGCGTTTTTAGAAGACTCTCTGTCTTTGCTTGCTGATTTTTCTCGTCAGCATGCAGTAGAAAGAGCTGTCGCAATAACCCAGCAACATTGGGATGAGAAGATCGGTGAACTTGCAGGTATAACCCGTAATGCTGATCGCAGTCAGAGTGGTAAGGCATATATTAATTATCTGGAGAATGGAGGGCTTTTAGAGGCTCAACCGAAGGAGTTTACACAACAAGTTTTTGATCCTCAAAAAGGGACTATAGACCTTTCAACAGGTAATGTATCAAGTGTTTTGACATTTGTAACCCCAACATTTACCCCAGGAGAAGAAGTCAGAGAAAGAAAACAGAGTGGTAAATATGAGTATATGACATTTCTTA
>NZ_SJWV01000384.1:0-1545 GCF_004352695.1 Escherichia sp. KCJ4928 | reverse complement strand
AATTAGTTCATGCTGTATCTTTATTAAACATTCGTAAGACTCATTTTTGTTCGGGAGATGTGCTGTCATTCGAGCATAAGTTGGTTTCTCATCTTTAAAATATTTTACCATGATTGAATTATCAAGGACTGTCAACAACTGAACTGGATCACTGCTCTTTTTTTGATAGATACCCGCTCTTATATAACTTCTAAACCGATCGCCGAGAAACGCCGTTTTTTCTGCTGTATTTATCAACTCCTGCAACGTTCCTTTGATGGCATGATTTTCATTAAGGCGTAGTGACCCGACGCGAATTAAGAGTCTCGCCCCGCTTGGTGTGAATTTATTATTTTTACATGTACCCAGTTCTGTTTGCCAATAATACTCACCGATGTCCTCATTCTGATACCATCTCCACATGGCTTTATTATTTAAGACAGGAAACGCGGAAAAAATAGTACCCTTAGCGAAAATAGTAAAACAATCATGATCTTTAGCTTGTATTTCGCAATCAGCTATAACACCAAAACTAACAAATATCATCAGCAAAAAGAACAAAACTCTTTTCATTTTCTTATTCCTCTCGATGTTCTCTGTTTCATTTTAGCTAAAATTTCACCCAAATCATCTATCCCTGCTGTTGCTGGCCCATCGGGTTTATTAATGTCTGGGAATAAATAGGGTTCTGCACAAGTATATCCTGGTGGTAATTGAGTTGTTGGCCAATTTGTCTGTGGCAGGTAATCACTTGCTGTCTTTGTATCCATCCCTGGATACTGGGAATCATCCTGTGGCGTACAAGTCAGATTTGGTTTTACCCACTTCCTGCAATACAGTGTGTAGTCGTAAGGGCTTAATACTCTGAAGAATGTTTTGAAAACATTAGGCGCACTACTGGCCTGGTCAATAGGATATGGCAGTCTTAATTGTTTCGCTATGTCCGGCAATTTACTTGGATCGGGCGTAGGCGGTTTGTTGGGTCTCGCTCCATATCCGCCATTATTTAAGTGTCCATATTTTGATGCCAGTCCCATTGAATCTATATACTGAACCGGATTCAGCGGATACTGATAAAAATTCCATCCCCCCTTCAGCCCAATCGGATCCTGAGTGATATACCTCCCCTGCAGCGGGTCATAATAGCGGTGACGGTTGTAATACAGGCCGGACTCCTCATCATACTGCTGCCCCGGCAGGCGGATAAGCTGCTGCAGCTGATGCGGGTTCTCTTCATTCAGCAGGTTGCCCCATTCATCGTATTCTGCGCACCATTCTGTTGCCCCTTCCGTGCTGACAAGCGCCAGCGGCAGGCCGCGATGGTCGCAGTGGTACAGGTGGATTTTTCGCGCCGGCGTGTACACCGGGTCCATCTGGTTTTGCATCTGCTCCACGGTCAGGCCGCACGATGCCAGCCAGCGGCGGCTTTCCTCACTCACCCGGTCAGCCAGGATTTCACTTTCCAGCCGGTCGAGCATCTGCACCAGCACCGGCGGGAACACCACACTGCCACCGTCTTCGCCGCCGGACTGCTGAAGCGCATCCGCCAGGCTGCGGCGCTGCGTT
>NZ_SJWV01000383.1:0-1557 GCF_004352695.1 Escherichia sp. KCJ4928 | reverse complement strand
CGTTCAGCAAGCTTCAGGGCTTCACTGCGAAATTCAGGCGAATGCTGTTTACGGGGTTTTTTACTGGTTGATACTGTTTTTGTCATGTGAGTCACCTCTGACTGAGAGTTTACTCACTTAGCCGCGTGTCCACTATTGCTGGGTAAGATCATGGAGCGAAGATGCTGCGGTAATGGATAAGTTTAATATCCCCCGTCATATGCTGTTTGATGTGCAAATGCCTGGCACCGTCCTCGGACATATCACACCACAAGCCGCACTGGCGACACATTTCCCGGCAGGACTGCCGGTTGTTTGTACCACCAGTGATAAACCGGTAGAAGCTCTGGGGGCCGGATTACTGGATGATGAAACTGCGGTAATTTCTCTTGGCACTTACATCGCATTGATGATGAACGGCAAAGCACTGCCGAAAGATCCGGTGGCGTACTGGCCGATTATGTCTTCTATTCCGCAAACATTGCTGTATGAAGGTTACGGTATTCGCAAAGGTATGTGGACGGTGAGCTGGCTGCGTGACATGTTAGGCGAGTCGTTAATTCAGGATGCCAGGGCGCAGGATCTTTCACCGGAAGATTTACTCAACAAGAAAGCCTCTAGTGTGCCACCTGGCTGTAATGGGCTGATGACGGTGCTGGACTGGCTGACCAATCCGTGGGAACCGTACAAACGCGGGATTATGATCGGCTTTGATTCCAGCATGGATTACGCATGGATATATCGTTCGATATTGGAAAGTGTGGCGCTAACGCTGAAGAACAATTACGACAATATGTGTAATGAAATGAATCACTTTGCGAAGCATGTGATCATTACTGGCGGCGGTTCGAACAGCGATCTGTTTATGCAAATTTTTGCCGACGTGTTCAACCTTCCGGCACGCCGTAACGCCATTAACGGTTGTGCAAGTCTGGGAGCAGCGATTAATACAGCGGTAGGTCTGGGGCTATACCCGGATTACGCAACGGCTGTTGATAAGATGGTTCGCGTGAAAGATATCTTTATACCGATTGAGAGCAATGCCAAACGCTACGACGCGATGAATAAAGGCATTTTCAAAGACCTAACCAAACATACTGATGTGATCCTGAAAAAATCGTATGAAGTGATGCATGGGGAATTGGGGAATGTGGATTCGATCCAGAGCTGGTCGAATGCGTAAGTGAGGAAGGCCGGGCGGGAAACTGCCCGGCCTGAACATACCTGAATGGTTATCCCCGCTGACGCGGGGAACATAAGTTCGACAACTTAAAAAATGATAACAAGTCCGGTTTATCCCCGCTGATGCAGGGAACATAATAAAAACTTTAACTAGTTCGGTTTATCCCTGTTTTTACAAGGAATATTAACTACACTCGATGTCTTTAGAATAAAAGACAATACGAATCGCACTTTATCAATTTTCACTTAAAGTATGAACTGGATATCTTTATTCATAAGAACTATTCATCAACAGCGTATAGAGGCGGTTATGTAAAACCACTCATTAGCCTCAAAACAAAGACAAACTTCCAGATTTATTACTTAACCAATGAATAACAAGCTTAAAAAATATAC
>NZ_SJWV01000382.1:0-1565 GCF_004352695.1 Escherichia sp. KCJ4928 | reverse complement strand
AACGTTTAACTTCGTAGGCTAACGTTGCCACAAGCACTGTGTTTCCCTGCTCGACACGGAATCCGCAAAGCGAATCCCTCACCATCCAGACAAAACACAGTATCGTCACACAGACGACAATTAACATCGTTAAAAACGTTCGTTGTGGCATCGCAGCCCCTCCATTGCCTTTCGGCCGTCATCGGGCTACTATAATGTTGTCTAGGCATTACAGTGGGCCCTGGGTTGATTGATAAAAAAATCGCCTGGGGCTTTCTGCTACATGCCGTCCACAAAACGCTTTCGGCATACAGCCTCAAGCGCCCGCCGCTATTCTAATCGATTTTCAGTCTGCCACAATCGTTTTCCACCTAATGACATGTTATGCACAACAGTATTTTTACGGGAAACTACACGGCAAGGATTCCCGGAACACGTTCATTATTTGATGGTTACAGACATCATGTTAAATCCGGAAGTAATAATGACCTGAAAGGAAATACTATGAGTAACGAATATCAAAGCACCAGTATAAACCCTGATGTTTTTGAACAATTTCTTACCCTCCTGAATACACACTGTAAATCATCAGAAGCTGCACTTGCCATGCTGAGTACACTCTGCTACGAACTGATGAGGAGGAGTGGGATCCATTCACTGGACAGCCTGATGCTCAACGGAGAAGGTATATTGATACAATTACAGGGGGCTGATATTCGCGAAAAAACAGGTCAGCATATTCACTGATCCAGGGATGTGCTGAAAACAGTGTCAGCCTGAAATAAACGTTCAATGCCTCATACACATGAGGCATTGAGCACGGTCATAAATAATCTTTATTATTTTTCTGATTCAGCATTTCCGGTCAGTATCGGCTCTTCTGGCAAAGACATTACCGGAACGTCACGTTCACCATTGAATACAGAAACACTTTCAGCGAAATCATTCTGTAACAAAGAAAAACTTAACGGCAGATTTTTGGTTTGTATCCCTGTGATCCATTGAAAAATCTCGGGAAAACGACGTGCACTGATATGCACATGATTGAGGTGGTGCTCAGTAATATCACTGGCCATCATCATGAGAGGTACATCGTATCCCGAACGCAAACCTGGCGCATGATGCACAGGGGTGCTGTCTGAACTGACGGATTGCCCATGATCAGAAAAATACAGCATGGCAAAATCATCACCATGCTCTGTCGTCATGTTATAAATTGCCTGAAGAAACCGATCCAGCTTAAGCAATGTTGATAAATAACAGGATACTTTATTTCCGAATAATTCCCTGAATGGCTGTGCATCATTAAAAAGTCGGTCACAGGGATTAGTGTGAGACCCCAGCATATGAATAAAAATCACTTTTGGAGAAGACGAGTTAACAGCTTCCCTGACATACTGAAGCATATCCTCATCATCAATGCGAAGGGAAGAAGAGCTCCCTTCCTTAAGAAAATGTTTTTTATCCGCATTGGCGGCGATGACAGAAATCAGCGTATCATGTTGCCCTAAAGAGCCCTGATTTGATATCCACCACGTCTCATACCCGGCTTTTCTGGCAAGCGTAACAATATTATTACCCGGATT
>NZ_SJWV01000381.1:0-1616 GCF_004352695.1 Escherichia sp. KCJ4928 | reverse complement strand
AGCCACAACCTGCCGCACTGACTGTCCAGGGTAAATGAACAGCCCACAAAATTTTTTACCCAAAACCCGGTAAAAAATTTTGCGTTCTGCCCAGGACAGGTGCGTCAGGCCGTGGCAGTGATGCCCCATGCGGCGAAGGTTCTCAAACAGGTGATGGTGAATACCGGAGGGAACAAAGAGCAGGTCCCCGCAAAACGTCAAAACCGCGGCTCCCGAAACTCAACAGATGATGGGGGCTGAAAACATCAACAGAAGGAGACACATCATGGCAGTTCGTGGCATTAACAAGGTCATTCTCGTGGGACGTCTGGGAAAAGATCCGGATGTCCGTTACATCCCCAACGGGGGCGCAGTGGCAAATCTGCAGGTGGCCACGTCAGAAAGCTGGCGTGACAAACAGACGGGGGAGATGCGGGAGCAGACAGAATGGCACCGCGTGGTGCTGTTCGGCAAGCTCGCGGAAGTGGCAGGTGAATATCTGCGTAAGGGCGCGCAGGTCTACATCGAGGGGCAACTCCGTACCCGTAGCTGGGAAGATAACGGTATTACCCGTTACGTCACTGAAATCCTTGTGAAAACCACGGGCACCATGCAGATGCTGGGGAGTGCACCACAGCAGAACGCTCAGGCGCAACCGGAGCCTCAGCAGAATGGGCAGCCACAGAGTGCTGACGCGACGAAAAAAGGTGGCGCGAAAACGAAAGGCCGTGGACGTAAGGCCGCGCAGCCGGAGCCTCAGCAGCCGTCTGAACCCGCGTATGACTTCGATGACGATATTCCGTTCTGAACGGGCTGACTGTGATAACCGCCCCGTCCTGCGCGGGGCATCACCGGAGAAATGAGGATGAGCGAATATTTCAGAATACTTCAGGGGCTGCCTGATGGTCCTTTTACCCGCAAACATGCCGAAGCCGTTGCCGCACAGTACCGGAACGTCTTTATCGAGGATGACCACGGCGAACAATTTCGCCTGGTTGTCCGTAATAACGGTGCAATGGTCTGGCGTACCTGGAATTTTGAGGACGGTGCCGGGTACTGGATGAACCGGTACATCAGGGATTTCGGGATTCTTAAGTAAGAGAGGTGCCGGACGGGGATCACGTCCGGCAGACATTAACTACACAATAAGGGGATAGTCATGTCAGTAGCAAAGTCTGAACCAAAATCTACCCGTAAAGCAAGCCGTAAACCTGCAAAAACGCAGGAAACTGTCCTGTCTGCCCTGCTGGCGCAGACGGAGGAAGTGAGCGTGCCGCTGGATTCACTGATTAAATCACCACTGAATGTGCGCACGGTGCCGTATTCTGCGGAGTCCGTCAGCGAACTGGCGGACTCCATTAAAGGTGTCGGCCTGTTACAGAATCTGGTTGTTCATGCCCTGCCTGGTGACCGTTACGGTGTCGCCGCAGGTGGTCGCCGACTGGCTGCACTCAACATGCTGGCAGAGCGTGGCATCCTTACGGCTGACTGGCCTGTACGCGTGAAGGTCATTCCGCAGGAGCTGGCGACTGCCGCATCAATGACTGAAAACGGTCATCGTCGGGATATGCACCCTGCCGAACAGATTGCCGGATTCCGTGCAATGGCGCAGGAAGGCAAAACACCTGCACAAATCG
>NZ_SJWV01000380.1:0-1628 GCF_004352695.1 Escherichia sp. KCJ4928 | reverse complement strand
GGAAGATATCTTGAGAATCTAAGTTATGCATCTTAAATAGTCTTATTTAAGATGTTCAGATCTCTTTGTGTGTTTAACTAACTGATAATACTAGGATATGATGAGGGAAGTGATAGTGCGGAATAATAACGAATGAACATTATGAAAACTGGAATGGTTCAAAATTGTAGCAATTTTGAACCATTCACAATGGATATCAGCTAAAGAACATTACCGATACGCACAGGATACCCACGATCAGCGTAATCAGATTTCCGATGGAACGCCAGGGTTTAAGCGCCGGGATCAGATACGTTGACAACGTAGGCATGATGAAAAGTATCATGGCAATGAGCGGGCCGCTGATCGCGTAAATCATCGAAATCGCGTTCGGGTTAATGCAACAAACAATGAAGGTGATCAGCGATACCAACATAATTGATAGTGCGCGGTTAAATGCACGACTTTTCTTTACACCAACCTGCTGTAGTGTTGTTTTGACGACCTCCGTGGCACCTTCAATAACGCCAAAGTACGTACCCAGGAATGATTTCGACATCGCAACTACTGCGACAATAATCCCGGAAATTGACAGCCATGCTGGGGCGTTCGGCAGCATAGAAAGCGCCGATAAAATGGTGACCCCTTCTTCTTTAGCCGCTTCAATATACGAAGGTGGAATAGAAAGCAGGCAGCTAAAGACAAAGAACAGTACACTTATGCAGATGATGAGATAAGCGACTTTCATAATTTTTTTGCATTTATCCATAGCGTGTTCGCCATATTTTTCACGTCTGTCTATGGCAAACGTAGAAATAATGGGCGTATGGCTAAAGGCGAAAACCATCACGGGAATCGATATCCATATCTGGTGAAGGGTATTCTGATTGAACTCTACCTGGGTCGTTAATAGATCAGGTTGCCAACTACCGACAAGGTAAATGGAAAGAAATAAGAAATAGGCAATCAATGGGAATACCAAAAAACCCATTACCCGAATGGTTGCATGGCGTCCCATCAGAAAAATGAGATTCAGGATTAATACAACACCCAGACTCACCAACATACGGATGCGAAGATCAATAACCATATGCTTTGCCAGCTGTTCCGTAAGTGAGTTGGTAATTGCCACTGCATATATCAACACGACGACAAAAAAGGCGATGAAGTACAGCGTGGTAATCAGATTACCAATCTTCTTGCCATAGTAGTGTGTTACTGCGCCCGTTATCCCTTCACCTGCTGATGTTTTCGATGAGAGGATGAACTGGCATAAGGCTTTATGTGGCCAATATGTTAAAGGCCAGGCGACCAGAGCAGTAATAAACAGGACCACAGCCCCTGCCGAACCTAACTGAATAGGAAGGAAGAGCGTGCCTGCACCAACGGCTGTGCCGTAGAGCGCGAAACTCCACAGAGTTTCTTCTTTAGACCAAATATTAGACATTATCTGAACGTATCATCTACAAATTAAACAAAATGGAGGGCAATTTACCATAAACCAGGTTAAGTATGGGAGATTAACGCCCTATCTACCCCTCTATTGGTGGGTTAGTGGTTGCAAACCTTACGTGCCAGTTATGACTCTGACTACTGCTCAGGCATATTTCCTTTGTGATAAAAATCACTTTTTTTAAACAATTAAGATA
>NZ_SJWV01000037.1:0-30455 GCF_004352695.1 Escherichia sp. KCJ4928 | reverse complement strand
AAGAATATTGCCGCCTTGAAGAAAGGAGGTATAATCCGTCGATTTTTTTTGTGGCTGCCCCTCAAAGGAGAAAGAGTATGAAGATCGTGGAAGTCAAACACCCACTCGTCAAACACAAGCTGGGACTGATGCGTGAGCAAGATATCAGCACCAAGCGCTTTCGCGAACTCGCTTCCGAAGTGGGTAGCCTGCTGACTTACGAAGCGACCGCCGACCTCGAAACGGAAAAAGTAACTATCGAAGGCTGGAACGGCCCGGTAGAAATCGACCAGATCAAAGGTAAGAAAATTACCGTTGTGCCAATTCTGCGCGCGGGTCTTGGTATGATGGACGGTGTGCTGGAAAACGTTCCGAGCGCGCGCATCAGCGTTGTCGGTATGTACCGTAATGAAGAAACGCTGGAGCCGGTACCGTACTTCCAGAAACTGGTTTCTAACATCGATGAGCGTATGGCGCTGATCGTTGACCCAATGCTGGCAACCGGTGGTTCCGTTATCGCGACCATCGACCTGCTGAAAAAAGCGGGCTGCAGCAGCATCAAAGTTCTGGTGCTGGTCGCTGCGCCAGAAGGTATCGCTGCGCTGGAAAAAGCGCACCCGGACGTCGAACTGTATACCGCATCGATTGATCAGGGACTGAACGAGCACGGATACATTATTCCGGGCCTCGGCGATGCCGGTGACAAAATCTTTGGTACGAAATAAAGAATAAAAATAATTAAAGCCGACTTTAAGAGTCGGCTTTTTTTTGAGTAAAGCGCCTATAACACATAATACAGAGGATAATACTATGACGCGCCGTGCTATCGGGGTGAGTGAAAGACCGCCACTTTTACAGACAATCCCGCTTAGTTTGCAACATTTGTTCGCCATGTTTGGTGCAACCGTCCTGGTGCCCGTCTTATTTCATATTAACCCGGCGACTGTACTGTTATTTAACGGTATTGGAACGCTGCTGTATCTCTTCATCTGTAAAGGGAAAATTCCGGCTTATCTTGGTTCCAGCTTTGCCTTTATTTCACCGGTATTGTTACTGTTGCCGTTAGGGTATGAAGTCGCGCTGGGCGGCTTTATTATGTGCGGCGTGCTGTTCTGCCTGGTTTCTTTTATCGTGAAGAAAGCGGGGACCGGCTGGCTGGACGTGCTGTTTCCACCTGCGGCAATGGGCGCAATCGTTGCCGTCATCGGTCTGGAGCTGGCGGGCGTAGCTGCCGGTATGGCGGGTTTACTCCCGGCTGAAGGGCAAACGCCAGACTCCAAAACCATCATCATCTCTATTACCACCCTGGCGGTCACGGTTTTAGGTTCCGTGCTGTTTCGTGGTTTCCTGGCAATTATCCCGATTTTAATTGGCGTGCTGGTGGGGTACGCGCTCTCTTTCGCAATGGGAATTGTCGATACCACGCCGATTATTAATGCTCACTGGTTTGCGCTGCCAACCCTCTATACGCAGCGCTTCGAGTGGTTTGCCATTCTGACTATTCTGCCAGCGGCGTTAGTGGTTATTGCCGAACACGTAGGGCACCTGGTAGTAACGGCTAATATCGTCAAAAAAGATCTGCTGCGCGATCCAGGTCTGCACCGTTCGATGTTTGCTAATGGCTTGTCGACCGTGATTTCCGGCTTCTTTGGCTCTACGCCAAATACCACTTACGGAGAAAACATTGGCGTGATGGCGATCACCCGTGTTTACAGTACCTGGGTTATCGGCGGGGCGGCGATTTTCGCTATCCTGCTTTCCTGCGTCGGTAAACTGGCTGCCGCTATCCAGATGATCCCATTGCCGGTGATGGGCGGCGTTTCGCTGCTGCTTTATGGTGTCATCGGTGCTTCCGGTATTCGTGTTTTGATCGAATCGAAAGTGGATTACAACAAAGCACAGAACCTGATCCTGACTTCCGTGATTTTGATCATCGGCGTCAGTGGCGCGAAGGTAAACATCGGCGCGGCGGAGTTAAAAGGTATGGCGCTGGCGACCATCGTCGGTATCGGCTTAAGTTTGATTTTCAAACTGATCAGTGTGCTGCGCCCTGAAGAAGTGGTGCTGGACGCAGAAGACGCGGATATAACAGACAAATAATGTACCGACCGGGCAGTGTTGCTGCCCGGTTCAAACATCATGGGATTCTGTGGTAAACTTCTCGCGATTTTGTGAAATCCTGGTTGAGGTATCTCTGAACACACCGGCACAGCTCTCTTTGCCACTTTATCTTCCTGACGACGAAACCTTTGCAAGTTTCTGGCCGGGGGATAACTCCTCTTTACTGGCCGCGCTGCAAAACGTGCTGCGTCAGGAACATAGCGGTTACATCTATCTCTGGGCACGCGAAGGCGCGGGGCGCAGCCATCTGCTGCACGCGGCTTGCGCGGAATTGTCGCAGCGTGGCGATGCGGTGGGCTATGTCCCGCTGGATAAACGCACCTGGTTTGTTCCGGAAGTGCTCGACGGTATGGAGCATTTGTCGCTGGTCTGTATCGACAACATTGAGTGTATTGCAGGCGATGAGTTGTGGGAGATGGCGATTTTCGATCTCTACAATCGAATTCTGGAATCGGGCAAAACACGATTGTTGATCACCGGCGATCGTCCACCGCGGCAGTTGAATCTGGGATTACCGGATCTCGCGTCGCGACTCGACTGGGGGCAGATCTACAAATTGCAGCCACTTTCTGATGAAGATAAGTTGCAGGCGCTACAGTTACGCGCGCGTTTGCGTGGTTTTGAACTGCCGGAAGATGTGGGGCGTTTCTTGCTGAAGCGGCTCGACAGAGAAATGCGCACGCTATTTATGACGTTGGATCAGTTGGATCGTGCGTCGATTACCGCGCAACGTAAGCTGACCATTCCGTTTGTGAAAGAAATTCTGAAGTTGTAGATAAGGTGTTTATTGTCGGATGCGGCGCGAACGCCTTATCCGAACTACGCGAAGTTAATCCATAGTATTCGTAGGCCGGATAAGACGTGGCAAGCGTCGCATCCGGCAATGTGCTTCAACTAGCGATGGAGCACATCTTAACCCACGATTTCCAGTACCTGCTCCGGTGGACGACCAATCCGCGCTTTGCCATTCGCGACCACAATCGGGCGCTCCATTAGCTTCGGATTATCCACCATTGCCTGAATCAGCGCCTCTTCGCTAAGCGAACTGTCAGCCAGGTTCAGTTCTTTATAAAGATCCTCTTTCTGGCGCATCAATTCACGGGCGCTATTCATCCCCAGCATTTTCAGCAAATCGCGCAGCGTTGCCGCATCGGCGGGTGTCTCAAGGTAGAGTACCACTTCTGGCTCCACGCCGTTTTCTTTCAGCAGGTTCAGCGTTTCCCGGCTCTTTGAACAGCGTGGGTTATGGTAGATTTTTACCTGTTTGGTCATTGTTCTTCCTTTAATGCGAATTACATCTTGGTATAAGGCTTAAAGCGTTCCTGCAGCTGGCGCAACTGGTCGATGCGCGCATCGTAACGCGCTTGTTGCAGGCTGCCTAATTTCACCTGCGAACTGGCGCTACTCAACAGCGAAATGGCCTGATCGAGTCGTCCGGCGAGCGCATAACCTTCTGCTCGCGCAGCCAGCTCCTGATCGCGGTTATTTAGCGCGGCTTCCGCCTGTGCCAGTAAATCCCAGCCGTTGCTGTCATCTTTATTATTAAAGGTGTAGCGATTCAGAATATTGGCCGCTTCTTGTGGTTGACCGCCTTGTAGATAAGCGTTCGCCAGGTTGAGCTGCAACACCGGATTGGTGCGCAAATCACGGGCATTTTTCAGGCGATTGATTGCCTCATTGGCTTTGTTTTGCCCAAGATCGATATCGGTAGCCAGATCGAGATACCATGCGTTGCCAGGTTCTGCCGCCAGTAACGGTTGCAGCGTTTTACGCGCCTCGTCGTATTTATTGGCTTCCATCGCCTGTAAAGCACGACCATATTGCGCCGCTCGTTGCTGACGAACGTTTCCTTTCGCCCATTCATCCAGCAAATCACTGGTGAGCTGGTTACGTCCGGAATTATACATCCCCAGTGTGCGCGCTTTCGCCAGATAGAAATCTTCCGACGACTGCACCACCATCGGTCGCATCTGATTAGCACGGTTGCGGGCATCTGCCAGACGACTTTCCGGCAACGGGTGAGTCAATAAAATTTCCGGCGGGCGCGAGGAGTAACGCGCCTGATCGAGTAATTTTTCGAGGAAGGTTGGCATCGCCTGCGGATCGAATCCCGAGCGTTGCAGCACCTGAATACCAATGCGATCCGCTTCCTGTTCATTTTGCTGGGTGAAGCTGATCATCCCCTGGCGCGTTCCCGCCAGTGTACCGGTCAGCGCTGCCATCCCCGCCTGCGGACTGGCCATCGCCAGTAAAATAGAACCTAACGCGCCGACCCAGGTCAGCGGCGCGCTGCGCTGTTGATCTTCCATCGCTCGCGCCAGGTGACGTTGGGTGACGTGGGAGATTTCGTGCGCCATTACTGAAGCCAGTTGGCTTTCGTTATCGGAATAACGGAACAGGGCAGAGTGCAGTACCACGTTGCCGCCAAAGAAAGCAAAGGCGTTAATTTCGTCGTTGTTGATCAGAAAAAAATGAAACGGTGTCTTAACCGAATTGGCATGCGAAACCAGACGCATTCCTAGTGAATTAATGTACTGCGTTAATAGTGGATCATTAATTAACGGCGCGCTGCCGCGTAGCTGGCGGACATAATAGTCGCCCATCTGCATTTCCTGACCAATGGAAAGCGTGCTTCCTGCGGAGGTTCCCATATCCGGCAAGGTGTCTGCACTATCGGCAAACGCCGGGGCTACCTGACCAATGGTCATGGCAGCAATGAGGGTTGCAACCAGGTTTTTTTTCAACTGCCTGAACATAACCTCTATCCTGTATTTCTGGAGATAGTCATTTGACCGATACTGTGAAATATCGTTCCCACCGCGCCGCCTTTGAGTGTAACGGCGAAGATTAGTCCACTCAAATGACTTTTCAGTTTCCTGAATCCGTCATAAAAAGCGAAGTCTTTTTTGTGACATTTCGATACAATTGCGGATCGCAATCCCGCTCTTGAGGTTCAGGGAAGGTCTTTATGCTCGAAATGTTGATGCAATGGTATCGCCGCCGTTTTAGCGACCCGGAAGCGATTGCCTTGCTGGTTATTTTAGTTGCCGGATTTGGCATTATCTTTTTCTTTAGTGGCCTGCTTGCTCCGCTGTTGGTGGCTATTGTGCTGGCCTATTTGTTGGAATGGCCAACCGTGCGCCTGCAATCTATTGGCTGCTCCCGCCGCTGGGCGACGTCGATTGTATTGGTGGTTTTCGTCGGTATATTGCTATTGATGGCGTTCGTGGTACTGCCTATCGCCTGGCAGCAGGGCATCTACTTAATTCGCGATATGCCGGGGATGCTCAATAAGCTTTCTGACTTTGCCGCCACGTTGCCGCGCCGCTATCCGGCGTTGATGGATGCGGGCATTATTGATGCAATGGCCGAAAATATGCGCAGTCGGATGCTGACCATGGGCGATTCGGTGGTGAAAATTTCCCTCGCCTCGCTGGTCGGTTTGCTGACCATTGCCGTCTATCTGGTGCTGGTACCATTGATGGTCTTCTTCCTGCTGAAAGACAAAGAGCAGATGCTGAACGCCGTTCGCCGGGTGCTGCCGCGTAACCGTGGACTGGCAGGACAGGTGTGGAAGGAGATGAATCAACAAATCACCAACTATATCCGCGGCAAAGTGCTGGAGATGATCGTGGTGGGGATTGCCACCTGGCTGGGATTCTTACTCTTCGGGCTGAACTATTCGCTGCTGCTGGCGGTGCTGGTCGGCTTCTCGGTACTTATTCCGTACATTGGCGCATTTGTGGTGACCATTCCGGTGGTTGGCGTGGCGCTATTCCAGTTTGGTGCAGGCACGGAATTCTGGAGCTGCTTCGCGGTGTATCTGATTATTCAGGCGCTGGACGGCAACCTGTTAGTACCGGTGTTGTTCTCCGAAGCGGTTAACCTGCATCCGCTGGTGATTATTTTATCGGTGGTGATCTTCGGTGGTTTGTGGGGATTCTGGGGCGTATTCTTCGCCATTCCGTTGGCGACGCTGATCAAAGCCGTGATCCACGCCTGGCCCGATGGGCAAATCGCGCAAGAATAATCTTCAGCCCGACGAACTGTTTCGCCGGGCTGATTTTTCAGGGTTCCTGACGTAAATAAATAGCCCGATAACAAATACTCACCAGCACTGCACCGCCGATAATATTACCCAGCATCACCGGGAGCAGATTGGCGGTAATAAAATGGCTGACCGTCAGTGCCGGAAAATTGTCTGCGCTACTGTGCGCCAGTTGCCAGAAGGAGGTAGGGGCGAAATGGCGAATGGCAATGGCGAACGGAATCACAAACAAATTGGCGATACAGTGCTCAAAGCCACTGGCGACAAACAGGGTGATGGGCAAAATCATGGCGACGATTTTGTCGCATAACGAACGCCCGCAATAACTCATCCACAGCGCCAGGCAAACCATCAGATTGCACATAATGCCGAGGCTGACAGATTCAGTAAATGTATGATGCATTTTGCCCTCGGCGCAGTGTAAAACCGCGACTCCCCACATCGCGTTTTCACTCATCACCAGCCCGGAAAACCAGATTAACAAACTGAAACAGGCAATACCTGCCAGATTACCGCAGGCCACCAGAAGTGCGTTAATCAGCCAAGTTCGCCAACTAATAACGCCCCGACTTTTTGCCATTACCGTCATTACCGACGAGGTGAACAGGTTGGTGCCGCAAACCGCCAGCAAAATAAAGCCAAGTGTAAAGCAAAGGCCGCCCACCAGATGGGTTAATGCCTGTGAAGACGGGGTATCGGCGATAACGGAAAGGTAAAAAGTAAATCCGATCGCCATAAACACGCCAGCGGACATCGCCATTAAAAAGACCGACACTTTACTGCGGGCAATTTTATGGGCGGCAATCCGTTCAGCGATTGCCGCTTTTCTGGCGCTCAACTGCAAGTCGAAAGAGAGTTTGTTTCTCATGCATACTCCTGCAAAAGCAGATTACAACACCTCGCGAACCGAGATTCCCAGACGCTGCATTCGTGACAGCAGCGTGGTGCGCTTCATCCCTAATCGTGTCGCCGCGCCACGGGGCCCGGCAACAATGCCATTGGTTTCTCGCAATACCTGAACAATGCGCTGACGTTCTTCTTCGTCATTCTCTGGCGTCGTCGGGTGCAGCAACTGCGCCATTGAACTGCGAAGCGCTGAATCTTCATTTAGCGTCGGCAGTAAACGGCTTTGTCGGACATTAAGATGTAAATTCAGACTGTTACCGCGAGTCAGCAGTACCGCTCGCTCAATCACGTTTTCCAGCTCGCGCACGTTGCCCGGCCAGTCCCACGACATCAACTGGCGTAGCGCCTCGGTCGGGATGGCGTCAATTGAACGATTCATATGGCGCGCCATTTTTTGCGTGAAATGCTTTGCTAAAAGAGGGATATCTTCCGGACGGTCGCGCAGCGGCGGCAATTCCAGTGGGAAGACATTCAGGCGATAAAAGAGATCGCTGCGAAACTGGCGATCTTCAACCATTTGCCACAAATCACGGTTGGTGGCGGCAATGACTCTGACATTTACCGGGATCGTTCTACTCCCGCCGAGACGCTCAATCTCCCGTTCCTGCAATACGCGCAGCAGTTTAGGCTGAAGTTCTAACGGCAGATCGCCAATTTCATCGAGAAACAACGTGCCGCCATCGGCAATTTCAAAACGACCACGATGGGTATTAATCGCACCAGTAAACGCCCCTTTGTCATGACCGAATAACTCACTTTCCAGAAGACTGGCGGGGATGGCAGCGCAGTTGATTTTGACCAGCGGCTTGTCGCGTCGCGGGCTAAGTTGATGGATCGCTCTGGCGATCACCTCTTTGCCGGTTCCGGTTTCACCGCAAATCAACACCGTACTGTCGCTCTTCGCCACAATATCTACCTGCTGGAGTAGGTCTTCCATTGCCTGGCTTTGATAGATAATGTCACCGACGCCCAGATTCGAAAGGAGCTGCTCGCTAAGCTGGTGGTTTTCTTGCTGCAAACTTTCCTGCAAATCGGTCATGCTACGCCAGGCATCGGCATTGCCAACGGCAATAGCGATGCGATCGGCTATGTGTTGTAGTAGCTGGCAGTTTTCCTCACTAAAGAGAGTGGAAGAGGTATGCGCCAGCAACAATGCACCCGGTGTATGGTTGCCAAAGGTAAGCGGTATAAGGAGCGCAGATTCGCAGCCGTTAGATGCAAGTAAGAGTAATAACGGGTCGCGTTGCCAGAGAAACAGATCATCTGCACGGTGCGTCAAGGTCGGTTGTCGGGTTTGTAGCGTTTGTGTCAGCAATACACTGTCGCCAGGCATATTGCGTGGCAGACACGCACAATGTGAGGCAGAAAGATCGCTGCACCACAGGCTGAACTTCTCGTTCTTTCGATGATCGCCCAGTACCATACTGACTGAAGCCAGACCGAAAAAATGATGGATCTCACGAGCGACGTCAGCGATCAGATCGTCGAGATCAAGATGTGACAGCACTGCATTAGTGATATCCACCAGTACCCGATGATGATCGCGATCTTTCTCCAGCAAACGCAGCGCCACCTGCTGTTCTTCATCATTGAGCCATGATTGCAGAACCGGGGTGATAATGCGTGCCAGCCAGTTAAACAGTGTGCAATCCTGGGGAGTAAAACGGCAGCCGTGGGTGCAAATAAAGCGTAGCTCCGCCATTCCACTACTGCCGAGAAGGACGGCGTGACGCGAATAATCGATCATCTCGCCCTGATACTCTGCTGTTGCCGTCACATCGCTGCCATCATCATGGTAGCGGTAATAGACGTTGCTTTTGAGAACATGCAGTTCAATAAGTTGTACCGGGCTGAACGGCGGCGGCAGCGGGATGAAGGCGCGTAATAAAGACGCCTTACCGTGTTTCTGTGCTAACCGCTCCGCGAGCATTCCGTTTACCGCTTCAATTGTTATTCCTTGCGGCGGGGCAAACATCGCCTCGTCTGACATAGCCATCAACAGTCCTTATTAATGAGAAATCCTTCTCACGCAATTTTTCTGGCCATCAGATAGATGGCCGGTTCCTGCACAATTTCATCCAACAGATGAATGAATTGAATGCTACGCGCCTGCCACACAGACGTTGCGTCATCTGCCAGTGGCGCGAATGCCCGGGTCAACAGGGCGGTGTGGCTGGCGTCAATAACAATCTCACCAAAAGTCATCACCCCCAGCATCTTACGTCGGGCTTGCTCCTCTTCGACCTGGGCAAGCCAATCTTCGTATTCCGTCAGTGGGCAGCGGAAGGCGACATTCAGACAATCAATCACGCCAACGTGATGGCCGATAGCCAGCGAGTAATACATTACCTGAGAGCTGTGTTCCGGCATCTCGTCGCTACTGGCGACAAACTTTTTTCGCAGCGTCCAGAAAACAATTTCCCCGCACTCTTCAGTCATGTAACCCCCGGAGTACGCGAAAGAGTTGCTGAACGATACTATTGAGACGTGGATCGTCGGCATCGCGCAACCAGGTGTTAACCCGATTTCCTGTAGGATCGTCGCTTAAATGGCGCAGGAGCCGATCGCAAATTTCTCGCCCCTGACGATAGCCCGCCAGCCGCCGCGCTTCTCGCTCAATGGCGATACGCTGTGATGGCGGGATCTGCGGCCACAACGGTTGCATAGTCACCCCGGTGGGATCGCGATAATCCACCGCGTGAATCTTCTGTTGCAGCAAACCGAGCGCCACGGCGAAACCGTGAATGGTGGCGGCCGGTGTTGGCGGGCAGCCGGGGATCCAAACATCAATGGGGACAATGGTGTCGCTGCCGCCCCAGACGCTGTAGAGATCGTGGAAAATCCGCCGCCGGCACCGCACGCGCCGTAGGAAACACAGATTTTATGATCGGGGGCAGACTCATACGCCCGAAGTGCAGGCATACGCATCGCCCGGGTGACTGCGCCAGTAAATAACAAAATATCGGCGTGACGCGGTGATGAAACAACCTTAATGCCAAAACGTTCTGCGTCGAATACTGGTGTAATGGCGGCAAAAATTTCGATTTCACAGGCGTTGCAGCCACCGCAATCGACGCGATAAACGTAGGCTGAGCGACGGATATCCTGTAGCAAATGCCGCTTCATCTTTTGCGTTTGCTCGTCCAGCGTGATGGGCTGGCTGACATGTTGTGTAAGCACTGGACTCATAGCTGCTCCTTAGCCACCAGCGGTACATCTGTATCGTCGTTGAGCAGCGTCGCGCGTTGTTTGCACTCCGGGCAGACGCTCGCTTGCGCCCATAACATTTCGCGGTTTTGTGGCGCATTTTGTTGCTGTGCCAACAATTCAGCAGCCAGTGCGACGGTTTTTTGCTGGGCAAACGGGCGTTCGCAACGGCTGCAACGTTGTAGATGGAACGTCGCGCGGGTATAGAGATCGGCTTTATTGGTGACGGTCAGTTCAAAGTTATTGGTAAGCTGGATGGCTCTGGTCGGGCACACTTCTTCACAACGTCCGCAGTAAATACAACGCCCCAGATAGAGCTGCCAGGTGCGCGAATTTTGCTGGTCGTCGGTCTGGATAGTCAGCGCATTTGCCGGACAAGCACAGGCGCAGGCACCGCAGGCAATACATTGGCTGGGCATCAGGTCCGGTTTCCCGCGAAAGCCTGGGCTGACCTCCAGTGGCGCGAAGGGATATTTCACCGTCGCGGTTCCGGCGCGCATAATAGTTTTCAGTAACTTCAGCATCTTCTGTCCTTACTTCAGCGGCGAACGGTTACGATCAATGCCGTAGCGTTCGATCTCTTTATACGGCACGGTTTTTGACTGGCGCTTGCGCACATCTACCAGCGTCACACGGTCGGTACAGGAGTAGCAGGGATCAAGGCTACCGATAATCAGCGGTGCGTCAGAAACGGTATTGCCGCGCAGCATGTAACGCAACACCGGCCAGTTGGCGTAGGTGGCGGCACGGCAGCGCCAGCGGAACAATTTTTGGTTATCACCGAGCATGCTCCAGTGCACGTCTTCACCGCGTGGCGCTTCAACAAAGCCCAGCGCGAATGCGTGAGGTTTATAGCTAAAGCCTTCGGTCAGCAGTGGGGTATCCGGCATGTTGTCGAGGGCAAATTCCAGCATTGCCAGCGAATCAAACGTCTCTTTGACACGGACCATCACGCGGGAGAAAACATCGCCGCCGGTAAAGGTAAACAGTGTTTTTGGAATATTGCCGTAGTCGGCGTAGGGGTGATCAAAGCGCAAATCACGGGCGATTTGTCGGTCGAGAATGCCAATGCCCTGAGTGCGTTGTTCCATATTCGGCGTAGCAAGCAGCATCTCTACCAGCTCCGACACGTCGGCGCGCATCTCGCGCACCAGTTTCAGCGTTTGCAGACGTTGCTCTTTGAGAATATCGCGGCGAACACCACCAATCAGATTCAGACCGTAGGTTTTACGCGACCCGATCAGCAATTCCGCCATCGTCATCGACTTTTCCCGCACTCGGAAAAATTGCATAAAGCCGGTATCAAAACCAACGAAATGGCAGGAGAGGCCAAGGTTAAGCAAATGACTGTGTAGCCGTTCGACTTCCAGCAGAATCGAGCGAATAGTATGTGCTCGTTGCGGCACCTCAATCCCCAGTGCATTTTCAACCGAATTGGTATAGGCCACACTGTGGGCAAAACCGCAAATCCCACACACGCGGTCCGATAAGAAGGTCACTTCGTTGTAGCCCATCCGCGTTTCTGCCAGTTTCTCCATGCCGCGATGGACATAAAACAGGCGGTAATCAGCATCGACAATTTGCTCGCCATCCACAAACAAGCGGAAGTGACCCGGTTCATCGGAGGTGATATGCAGCGGGCCGACAGGGATCACCCGCGCATCGCTGTTGCCCTCATTGATAAACGCATACGTTTCGGAATCTGTCGTCGGTTCAGGGCGCAGTCGATAATCCATCGCATCTTTGCGCAGCGGATGCATATCTTCCGGCCAGTCATCGGGCAACACCAGGCGACGCTGATCCGGCAGGCCAACCGGAATCAGCCCGTACATATCGCGAATTTCTCGCTCGCCCCAGACCGCGGCAGGGACGCGCGGTGTGACTGACGGAAACTCCCGACTGTCGGCATCGACCAGTGCCTTCACCACGATCCAGCATTTTTCGGCCCCTTCCATTGAAAGGGCATAATAAACCGCGTAATGACCGTTAAGTGTCCGCTCGTCGTTGCCAAACAGGACTGGAAGCCAGCCATCATGTTGATAATAAAGATAATGTACAACGTCAGGCAGCAGATTGATTTTCACCGTAATGGTGACCTGTTCAGGCGTTTGTCGCTCTTCATCCAGCACCGCGCCGGGGAACTGCGTTTTCAGGGCGGCGAGAATCGCTTCGCCACGATTTGACGATGAATTAACGTTCACTGTGTTTCTCCGAAACAGATGCGGTGCCTGAAGGCAAAAAATCATGCCAGGTGCTACGTTGTGCAGGCAGGTCGTGCGTCCCTGAGAGGACTATAGTGGAAGCGCCCGCCAGGATCCTGATGACAGGTTGTGGAATATGCGTTCCCATCGCCAGCATCATGACCAGCAGAATCACCATTGGCGAGGTGGTCAACCAGCCGAGATCACCCCGGTTAACGGCCTGCGGCGGTTTCGCCATTAACACCCGCGCAGCCATCCGTACCAGGCCCGCCAGCACCAGCGTTAACAGCAATAACAGCAGGACGATAATCAGCAGGTGATTACGTGCCAGTCCTGCGGTAACGGTCATAAATTCGCTAAGAAAAATGTTGAAGGGCGGCATCCCTGCCAGCGCCAGCGCACCGCCGCCAAACAGCACGGCGGTAAATGGCATGATTTTGAGCATCCCACAGACGACGTTGAGATCGCGCGTGCCGTACTTGAGCAGTACATTGCCGGAACCGCAGAACAGCAGCGTTTTTGCCAGACTGTGGTTTAAGGTGTGCAGCAGCGCGGCAAAAATTCCCAGCGGCCCGCCAATGCCTAGCGCCACCGCGACCAGCCCCATGTTCTCCACGCTGGAGTACGCCAGCAGACGCTTAATGTCCCGCTGTACCAGAATGAAAAATGCCGCCACGGCAACCGACAACATGCCGAAGATGAGCAACAACCGGTTGGGGAAATCGCTGCCGATGGCTTGGCAAATAATGATGTAATAGCGAATCAGCACCAACAGCGCGCAGTTCAGCAATACGGCGGAGAGCAGGGCGCTGACCGGACTCGGCGCTTCACTGTGAGCATCCGGCAGCCAGGCGTGCATGGGAAATAGCCCGGTTTTGGTACCAAAGCCAATTAGCACAAACACAAAGGCCAACAGCATTAATGTTGGGTCAAGCAAGGACGATTGCTTAAGAACCTCGCTCCAGAATATCGCCATTTCTGCCTGCGGCATAACGCTGGCGGCGTTGGCGTATACCAGCACGGTACCGAACAGACCAAAAGCGACACCAACAGTACAAATAATGATGTACTTCCATGCTGATTCCAGCGATGAACGCTGACCGTAAATGCCTACCAGAAACGCCGAGCTTAAGGTGGTGGCTTCGATCGCCGCCCACATCACAATCAGGTTATTGCTGGTAACAACCAGCAGCATGGTGAACAAAAACAGATGGAAGAAACCGTAGTAATCGCACAGTGTAACGGGTGAAAGCTCGCCGTGTGCCACTTCATGACGCATGTAGCCAATCGAGTAAACACCGGTGAGAAAGCCAATCACACCAAGAATGGCGAGGAACAAACCGCCCAGACCATCAATATGAAGCCACAGTCCCGCAGCGAATATTTCTCCTGCATCAGCGGCAGTTTGGACCACCCAGAGTGCCAGAATCAGCAGCAGTGTGATCCCTAAGCTATGTAATACAGTCACCGTACAAGTCGCAGAGAGCCCCCGTTTCCGGCAGGCAAAACAGAGCAGCGAAAAAAGCAGCGGCGTGAGCAGGAGTAAAGCGAACATCACAGAATAACTCATCTCATTATCCCTTCAGCGCGGTCAAGTTGTTCACGTCCAGCGTGCCGTGGGTACGCCATATTTTTCTTGCCAGTAACACCATCACAATGACGGCGAAGATGGCGTCGGTAGCGATACCTATTTCCACCAGTTCCGGTGCTCGCCAGGCAAGAAGCGCCAGCACCAGATGGGAGCCGTTTTCCATCAGGCAGTAACCAAAAATTTGCCGCAGGATATTGCGCTGGCTGACAATGCACAGCAGGCCAAGCAGAAAATGACCTAACGCTACCGCCAGCGCCGGTTTCAGCCCGGTAGCCATCGGTAGCTTCACGGGCTGAACGACAAATGCGCAAAGCAGGACAATTAACGCCGCGAGCAGTGCCATCATTGCCGGACCGAATAACGCTTTTTCCGGGATGTTCTGGGGAATATTTCGTGCAGCGTAAGTCATGATTAACGGTACCAGCAGCACTTTGGTGATAAAGGCGCTGGCGGACCAGATCAGCAGTTGCTCTGCGGCGAACAGGCACGAGAGAGTGGCGAAAATAGACACCAGCACCAGCGACTGGCAGGCGTAAAATCCGCATGACAGGCGATAGCTTTTGACGCTAATCACAAACAGCGATGTCAGCATCATCAGTCCCGCCAGATTATTTACGATCATAGAACCGGTCATTCATCATCTCCTTACTGCAACCAGGTCGCGGCGATTACGCTGGAAATCAGCGACATCACAATCAGTACAATCAACACCAGGCGCATTGACCCTGGCAGCGGTGCGGCATCGGCGACGGCCTCGCTCGGTTTGCCAGGCACAACGCGACCAAACCAGCGAATAAACCAGGCGAAACTGGCGACCGATTCAATCATCAGCAGAATCATGGCGGGCAGCAGGATCCAGTACTCCACTGACAACGCAAAACCGGCAGCAAACAGCGGGAATTTACTGAAGAAGCCGTTGAACGGCGGCACACCGGTAATCGCCAGCGCTGCCACGCAGAAACCCACGCCTGGCAACGGCAGGGTGTGCAATACGCCACGCAGACGCGGCAACAAGCGCGTGCCGCAGCTGTAACTCAGCGCACCTGCTACAAGGAAAAACAGGCTTTTAGCGAACGCGTGGTTGACGATGTAGGCGATGCTGCCCTCCAGTGCCAGCCGCCCACTTTCACCTTCGATGCGGCGTGGAGATAGGCACTGATCGGTGTTGGCGCTTCCATTGCATCCGGTAGCCACGCTTGCATCGGTAGCTGGGCCGATTTCCCCCACGCGGCAAACAGGATGCCGCCATAAACCAGATAACGTGCGTCGCCATGTAACTCGCTCATCGCGCTAAGCACACACGTTCCGGTCTGCAAAAACAGCGTGGCGGCGGCAAGATACAACCCCAACGAACCGATATGGGTGATAAGCAACGCTTTTAGTGCTGAACGCTGCGCTTTATCGCTCTGGTAATAATTGATCAACGCCCAGGAGCAGCCGCCCGTAATTTCAAAAAACAACAACTGACCGAGCAGCGTCGAGGAGAGTACCAGTCCCGCCATCGCGCCGATAAACACCAGCAAAAATGCGTAATAACGATTCGTGCCGTTATGCGGGTGTTCGCGATTTTTATCCGTCAGATAACCCGTGGAGTAGATCGTGACCAGCAAACCGAGAAACACCACCACAAACAGAATCAGCGTACTCACGCGATCAATGACCAGGCCAAACAATGCCACATCCCCCACGTTGACCAACGTCAACGTGACGGCAACTTTATCGGCCTGATAAAACGCGGAGATCAGCGACAACATGCACAGCGTGGTCAGCGCGGCGAACAAAACCCCCCATTCGGCGGCCCGACGTTGTGGCGAAAACGAAACGACCAGTGCGCCGATAAAAGGCAGCAATAACGTCGTCAGAGCAAGATTTTCCATATTCCGTCAGTGCTCCTTACAGACCGGTTAACCAGAAGACCCATGCAAGCGCAGCAAGGCTGAAGCCAAGCCAGGTCACATGGTGAATGAGTAAAAAACGCCCGCGTGCCAGCGTGTTTTCTGCGATTGAGGCCAGTACAAAAATCAGCAAAACCTTGAGCAGCGTAACGACAAGTGAAGTCAGCAGGCAGGCGAGAGAAAGTTCTTGCGCGCGCCCAAAGGACAGAAACAGGGCCACAAACAGTGATGCCATCACGACCTGTTTCAGCCCCAGCCCCCATTTCGCTAGCGCCAGCCCGGCACCGGAATATTCGGTCAGCGGGCCTTCCTGTAATTCCTGTTCTGCTTCAGCAACATCAAAGGGAATTTTTCCCATCTCAATGAAGCAGGCAAAACCACAGGCCAGTAACGCCAGTACGGTGGTTAGCGGCGAGTTCCAGCCCATCGCCAGCGTATTGCTGATCATCTCGATATGCGTGGAACCTGCTATCAGCGCCAATACCAGCAGTGAGAGAATAAGCATTGGTTCGACCAGAATGCCGAGCGTCAACTCGCGACTGGCACCGACTCCCGCAAACGGACTTCCGGTATCCAGCCCGGAAAGAGCAAAGAAAAAACGAAACAGGGCAAGAAGATAGATAAGGGTGATCAGATCGCCGCCGCCCGCAAAAGGGGAAACGGTAATAAACAGTGGTAAGGCCATCGCCAGCACCAGCATGCTGCTGATTAATACCCACGGCATCAGGCGGAACATCAGACCTGAAGATGTCGGCGCAACTTCCTGGCGTTTAAACAGTTTGTGGATATCGCGATAATCCTGCCAGATCCCCGGCCCGCGGCGGGAGTGCATACGCGCGCGTATCTGCCGGGAAATACCCGTAAAAAGTGGGGTTAGCATCAGCAGAATCACGGCCTGTGCTAACGCAAAAATAACCAGATATCCGTCGCAAAGAGTTTGTCTCATGGTGATTTCCTTAGACGGCAATAGCGATTAGCAGCACAACCAGTGCGGCGACCACATACAGGCAATAGAGACGAAAGTCGCCGCTTTGCAGATGCTGTATTTCTTTGGCCAGCCGTTGGGTGGCGCTCACGATGGGGCGGATCACCCGCTCATCCCAGAAGGGTTCTGTGCTCTGAGCCCTGGCGGTGACGTGCGCAAAACCTTTATTTAGCCTCAGCTTAGGGTCGAGCTGTTGTCGTAGACGAAATAACGCAGAGAAGACCACACGCAGCGGCTGCATCACGCCATTGCCTGACGGGGCCATCGCATTTTCCCAGCCGTAGCCGCATGCCCAGGCATCTCCTGTGCGACGAAACGCTGCGCGGCGCGAACGACACCACAGCCAGTAAAGGCCAGGCAGCAAAGGCATCGCCAGTAGTAACAGCAACAGTAATGAGGGGGTGACCTGTGTATGAAACGTGCCGGGTACAAGTGCTATTCCGCTGGCGACAGTGACGGGAGGGGTATTGGTAAACGCATGGGCAATATGCATTATCTTCGGTGCCAGCCAACTGGCACTAAGCGCAATTAATACGCAGAGTGCCGCGAGCAGTAGCATGGCGACGATCATCGTATTTGGCACTTCCTGTGCCTCTTCAGCGTGTGTACTGCGCGGCGCACCACAGAAAGTAATACCGTACATTTTTACGAAGCACATTACTGCCAGCCCACCAGTGACTGCCAGCATTACCATAGCAATAGGACCCGCAAGTTGTAGCGCTACGGCTTCCACACGACTTAGTGAGAACAGCGACTGCCAGGTGTACCATTCGCTGATAAAACCATTCAGCGGAGGAATGGCTGATATCGCGAGGCAACCAATCAGGCATGCTGCGGCTGTCCACGGCATCCGTTTCGCCAGTGCCCCCATTTTTTCCATGTCGTGGGTATGCAAACGCGAAATAATCGCGCCCGCGCCGAGAAATAGCAGCCCTTTGAACAGCGCATGGTTGAGCAGATGAAACAGTGCGCCGAGCAGTCCAACCACGGTGAGCAGCGGGTCGTGCAGTGACAGACCGACCATCGCCACACCGACTGCCAGCAAAATAATGCCGACGTTTTCGACGGTACTCCAGGCCAGCAGCCGTTTGATATCCTGTTCCGCCAGCGCATACAGCACGCCAGGAGCGCGGAGATTGCGCCGATCGCCATCACCAGAATGCCCCACCACAGCGGCAAACCCGTTTGCGCCAGCAGGTCCATCGCTACTTTCAGGATGCCGAAAATACCGATTTTGACCATTACGCCAGACATCAACGCCGAAGCGTGCGATGGTGCGGCAGGGTGAGCGCGCGGCAACCAGCTGTGCAACGGCATCATCCCGGCTTTCGCGCCAAAACCGAAAAAGGCCAGCAGGAACACCGCCGACGCCAGCCCCGGAGAAAGTGAAAGCGTGCGGAAACTGGCAAAATCGAGGCTGCCGCTTTCGCGCCCCATCAGCAAGAAGGCGATCATAATCAGCACCGATCCGGCGTGGGCGATAAAAAAGTAGAGCATGCCAGCGTTGATCGACGTTTTATCCTGCCTGGCAATGACCAGAAACCAGGAAGACAGCGACATCATTTCAAACAGCACGATGAACCAAAAAGCGTTGTCCATCACCAGCAGGGCAACCATCGATGCGATGAAAAGATTCATAAAGAAGCCCATCGCCGCCGCGCCTTTGCCCTCGTATTCGCGCATATAAGTCAATGAATAGAGCGAACAAACCACCACCAGCAAGGAGATAACCAGCACCATAAATGCCGAGAGGCTATCCATTCGCAGGGTAAAATCGGCAAAGTCAAAAGGGGTGGCAAAACGGGCGACTAAAGTTACACCAGCATGTAATTGCGTAATTCCGCTGATGATGCCAATCACGCCGCCCACCAGCGATGTGATGCCGGAAAGCTTAATAGCCAGTCTGTCCAGACCGAGTAAAAACAGCGAAGCCAGACTGGCAAACAGATAGAGGATCAGCGACCAGGTTAATAATTGCAGGGCATCCATTAGCGTTGCTCCTGAGTGAGGGAAAGGGGATCCTCCCCGCCATTGGCAAACCAGCTTGCGGCAAGGCGCTGTTTTTCTTTCATCTGTCGTTGCAGGCTATCGTCGGTGATCAGCCGTAACGCCTGATTCGGGCAAGCGCGAACGCAGGCCGGACCTTCTGGCAAGAAATCACACAGGTCGCATTTCACCGCGACGGTCTGGACACCCGGTTCCCAGCGCAGCAATGCATGTTGGGGCGGCACGTTTTCTTCGCCGTCTTTGAGTGAGCCTTCAGCCTGAAAAACATATTGCGCAGGGGCATTCACCGGACGGCTTCCTGAAGCGCTGATTGCGCCAAATGGGCAGACCACGGCGCAAAGCTTGCAGCCAATACAGAGGCTTTCGTTGAGTTGGATCGCATCATCCCTCTGGGAGATGGCATTAACCGGGCAGACCTGCAGGCAAGGGGCTTCCTCACAGTGATGACACACGACAGGGGCAGTGAGTGTTGACGTCTTCGCCAGGGCCAGGCGCGGGTGTTGCTGTAAACCTTGCGTTTTATGCACGTCCGAACAGGCAGCGAGACAGGTATTACATCCTGTACACCACAGTGGTTCGGCCACCACAAAGCGGTTCATGTCGGCTCCTTGAAAATGATATGAAACATTGCATTTCATATTGCATAAAGGATGCCATTCTGATTAACTCAATATATTCAATAAGTTATGTATTGACTGGATTCTGAACGGTACAAAAATGATGGTCATTAACGTTCAGCAAAAAATGGATTCGACACCCGTGTCGCAGGGGAAAGCGAGAATGTGATCTTGATCACGAGAAGTGAGGTATGCTGGCCGCAAGCGCAGCCAGCACGGAATGGAGCAAAGTAATCAGGCGTGTTCTTTCAGCCAGTTCAGCACAACGTCGTGGTGATTGCTGGTTTTGAAATCGTCAAAGACATGTTCGATTTTGCCATCAGCGTCAATCAGGAAGCTGATGCGATGAATGCCATCGTAGGTTTTGCCCATGAAGGACTTTTCACCCCAGACGCCGAATTGTTCGCACACCTGGTGGTCCTCATCAGACAGGAGCGTAAAGTTAAGCAGCTCTTTTTCCGCAAAACGGGAGAGTTTTTCGGGTTTATCGGTGCTGATACCCAGCACATCAACGCCCGCTTTTTTCAACTCATCCATGTTATCGCGTAAGCCGCAGGCCTGTACGGTACAGCCGGGGGTCATGGCTTTCGGGTAGAAATAAACCAGAACACGCTGTCCCTGGAAGTCGGTCAAATTAACTTGTTCTCCGTCTTGATCCGGCAAGCTAAATTTCGGTGCGATATCACCGGCTTTCAGTGGATTCATTACTTAACTCCATCCTGTTCATCATGTTGGGAATAATTGACGACGTTAATACTGCCTTGTGCATTGAGTTCTGTACATAGGGCTTTGAACGCTTGCTCAATATTTGCTGCGTCCGCAGATGCGGGGCTGTGGGCGGTTATCTGAATATGCAACTGCGCAGCCCGTTCATTTTCAGCAGGTTGCGTGCGCGACACCAGCTCCGCAATGTTCATATGATGCGCGTCGAAAAGTGCTGTGAAGCGTTCAATTAAATGCGGGGAGTCTGCCACATCGACCTGAACCCAGACAGATGCTGGCATTGGCGGACGCGGACGCGCCGTCGTGCGCTTCATCACGATTAAAAGATCCAGTTCGGCACCTTTCAACGGTAACGTTGATTCAATCAGAGTAATGGCATTCCATGAACCGGAAAGCAGCATAATAAACGTGAACTCTTCTCCCAGCATCGCCAGGCGACTGTCTTCAATATTACAGCCGCAACTACTGACATGACGGGTGATGGTGTTCACAATTCCAGGGCGATCGGCACCCAACGCAGTGATCACCAGATAATGTTGCGATGACAGTGTCAAACTGGTTATTCCTTTAAGGGGTGAGTTGTTCTTAAGGAAAGCATAAAAAAAACATGCATACAACAATCAGAACGGTTCTGTCTGCTTGCTTTTAATGCCATACCAAACGTACCATTGAGACACTTGTTTGCACAGAGGATGGCCCATGTTCACGGGAAGTATTGTCGCGATTGTTACTCCGATGGATGAAAAAGGTAATGTCTGTCGGGCTAGCTTGAAAAAACTGATTGATTATCATGTCGCCAGCGGTACTTCGGCGATCGTTTCTGTTGGCACCACTGGCGAGTCCGCTACCTTAAATCATGACGAACATGCTGATGTGGTGATGATGACGCTGGAGCTGGCTGATGGGCGCATTCCGGTAATTGCCGGGACCGGCGCTAACGCTACTGCGGAAGCCATTAGCCTGACGCAGCGCTTCAATGACAGTGGTATCGTCGGCTGCCTGACGGTAACCCCTTACTACAATCGTCCGTCGCAAGAAGGTTTGTATCAGCATTTCAAAGCCATCGCTGAGCATACTGACCTGCCGCAAATTCTGTATAATGTGCCGTCCCGTACTGGCTGCGATCTGCTCCCGGAAACGGTGGGCCGTCTGGCGAAAGTAAAAAATATTATCGGAATCAAAGAGGCAACAGGGAACTTAACGCGTGTAAACCAGATCAAAGAGCTGGTTTCAGATGATTTTGTTCTGCTGAGCGGCGATGATGCGAGCGCGCTGGACTTCATGCAATTGGGCGGTCATGGGGTTATTTCCGTTACGGCTAACGTCGCAGCGCGTGATATGGCCCAGATGTGCAAACTGGCAGCAGAAGGGCATTTTGCCGAGGCACGCGTTATTAATCAGCGTCTGATGCCATTACACAACAAACTATTTGTCGAACCCAATCCAATCCCGGTGAAATGGGCATGTAAGGAACTGGGTCTTGTGGCGACCGATACGCTGCGCCTGCCAATGACACCAATCACCGACAGTGGTCGTGAGACGGTCAGAGCGGCGCTTAAGCATGCCGGTTTGCTGTAAAGTTTAGGGAGATTTGATGGCTTACTCTGTTCAAAAGTCGCGCCTGGCAAAGGTTGCGGGTGTTTCGCTTGTTTTATTACTCGCTGCCTGTAGTTCTGACTCACGCTATAAGCGTCAGGTCAGTGGTGATGAAGCCTACCTGGAAGCGGCACCGCTTGCGGAGCTTCATGCCCCGGCTGGAATGATTTTGCCGGTGACCTCCGGTGATTATGCAATCCCGGTGACCAACGGTAGTGGTGCTGTCGGTAAGGCGCTGGACATTCGTCCACCAGCCCAGCCGCTGGCACTGGTTTCTGGCGCGCGTACCCAGTTCACGGGCGATACCGCTTCATTGCTGGTGGAAAATGGTCGTGGCAATACTCTGTGGCCGCAGGTGGTTAGCGTGCTGCAGGCGAAAAACTACACCATCACCCAACGTGATGATGCTGGTCAGACACTGACCACCGATTGGGTACAATGGAACCGTCTGGACGAAGACGAGCAGTATCGTGGTCGTTATCAAATCTCTGTTAAGCCGCAGGGTTATCAGCAGGCGGTTACGGTTAAACTGCTGAACCTGGAACAGGCGGGCAAACCGGTTGCAGACGCGGCTTCCATGCAGCGTTACAGCACGGAGATGATGAACGTTATTTCCGCCGGTCTGGATAAATCTGCCACTGACGCCGCGAACGCTGCGCAAAATCGTGCCTCCACCACTATGGACGTACAAAGTGCAGCTGATGACACCGGTTTACCGATGCTGGTCGTACGCGGGCCGTTCAATGTGGTTTGGCAACGTCTGCCAGCGGCGCTGGAAAAAGTGGGCATGAAAGTGACCGACAGCACCCGTTCGCAGGGTAACATGGCCGTAACTTATAAGCCGCTGTCTGACAGCGACTGGCAGGAACTGGGCGCGAGCGATCCAGGCCTGGCATCCGGTGACTATAAACTGCAGGTTGGCGATTTAGATAACCGCAGCAGCCTACAGTTCATCGATCCGAAAGGTCATACTCTGACTCAGAGTCAGAACGACGCGCTGGTATCTGTCTTCCAGGCTGCGTTTAGCAAGTAAAAATACAGGGCTGGAATCATCCGGCCCTTTTTTCTGATATGATACGCAAACGTGTGCGTAGGCAGGAAAACGCGATTTTAGCGGTAATTCGCACGAAATTTGTTTGTCGGACGTAGTTCGAATAAGGCGTTCACGCCGCATCCGACAAAACATCCGGCACACCAGACAGCAAAAGATTTTAAAACGTTAATTCACACCCAGGAGTGATAAAGATGCAAAAGCAAGCTGAGTTGTATCGTGGTAAAGCGAAAACCGTATACAGCACGGAAAACCCGGACCTGTTGGTGCTCGAATTCCGCAATGATACGTCAGCAGGGGATGGCGCGCGCATTGAGCAGTTTGATCGCAAAGGTATGGTGAACAACAAGTTCAACTACTTCATTATGAGCAAACTGGCTGAAGCGGGTATCCCGACTCAAATGGAGCGTCTGCTCTCCGATACCGAATGTCTGGTGAAAAAGCTGGATATGGTGCCGGTTGAGTGTGTCGTGCGTAACCGTGCTGCTGGCTCTCTGGTGAAACGTCTTGGAATCGAAGAAGGTATTGAGCTGAACCCGCCGCTGTTCGATCTGTTCCTGAAAAACGACGCCATGCACGATCCGATGGTCAACGAATCTTACTGCGAAACCTTTGGCTGGGTGAGCAAAGAGAACCTGGCGCGTATGAAAGAGCTGACCTACAAAGCGAACGACGTGCTGAAAAAACTGTTCGATGATGCTGGTCTGATTCTGGTCGACTTCAAGCTGGAGTTTGGCCTGTACAAAGGTGAAGTGGTACTGGGCGATGAGTTCTCCCCGGACGGCAGCCGCCTGTGGGACAAAGAAACACTGGAGAAAATGGACAAAGACCGTTTCCGCCAGAGCCTCGGTGGCCTGATCGAAGCCTATGAAGCCGTCGCCCGCCGCCTGGGTGTACAGCTGGACTGATTTTTCTGGTTGCTTGTTTCTTTAGCCGGAGGGTACTCCGGCTAAATGTCTTTGATACCCCCGCTACAATACTTCTCATTATCTCCCTTTGACAGGAAAGTCATACCAGGCCAATATGTATATACATAACGTATATCCCAAAAAGGGGGGGCTATGGAAACTACTGTATTTTTAAGTAATCGCAGTCAGGCCGTCAGATTACCGAAAGCGGTCGCTCTGCCAGAAGACGTTAAGAAAGTAGAAATTATTGCGATTGGTCGTACAAGAATCATCACTCCCGCCGGTGAGTCCTGGGACAGTTGGTTTGATGGCGAAAATGTGAGTGCGGATTTTATGGATATCCGTGATCAACCCGCAATGCAGGAAAGGGAATCATTTTGATGCTGAAATTCATGCTGGATACCAATATCTGTATTTTCACTATTAAGAATAAACCAGTACATGTCAGAGAGCGGTTTAACCTGAATTCTGGCCGGATGTGTATAAGTTCTGTAACATTGATGGAGCTTATCTATGGGGCAGAAAAAAGTCAGATGCCAGAACGCAATTTGGCGGTTATTGAAGGTTTCGTATCTCGTTTGGTAGTGCTTGATTATGATAGTGCTGCTGCGACGCATACCGGGCAAATCAGGGCCGAGCTTGCCCGGCAGGGAAGGCCTGTTGGACCTTTTGACCAGATGATAGCGGGACATGCTCGCAGTCGCGGTTTGATTGTGGTTACCAACAATACCCGAGAGTTTGAGCGAGTGGCGGGAATCAGACTAGAAGACTGGAGCTAACATTCTCTTTTACTTCTAACATTCGTAAATTATATAACGTTGCATGAAGCCTTAATTCCTCCGCCATTTTATCCCGCTTTCCTGTGGTAATCTTCCTCTGAACCACCTACGATCATTTCTATAATGAATATATTGTTGAGGTATCTATGCGTTGGCAAGGGCGACGTGAAAGTGACAATGTTGAAGACAGGCGCAACAGCTCTGGCGGTCCGTCAATGGGCGGTCCCGGTTTCCGTCTGCCGAGCGGTAAAGGCGGGCTGATTTTACTGATAGTCGTGCTGGTTGCAGGCTACTATGGCGTTGATTTAACCGGGTTGATGACCGGGCAGCCGGTTTCTCAACAACAATCAACGCGGTCAATTAGCCCTAATGAAGACGAAGCCGCAAAATTCACCTCGGTGATTCTGGCAACCACGGAAGACACCTGGGGACAACAGTTCGAGAAGATGGGTAAGACCTATCAGCAACCGAAGCTGGTCATGTACCGTGGAATGACGCGCACCGGCTGCGGGGCTGGTCAGTCCATTATGGGGCCGTTCTATTGCCCGGCGGATGGCACAGTTTATATCGATCTCTCCTTCTATGATGACATGAAAGACAAACTTGGCGCGGATGGCGATTTTGCCCAGGGGTACGTTATCGCCCATGAAGTCGGTCATCATGTGCAGAAACTGTTAGGCATCGAGCCGAAAGTTCGTCAACTGCAACAAAACGCGACGCAGGCGGAAGTAAACCGCTTATCTGTGCGTATGGAACTCCAGGCCGACTGTTTTGCCGGTGTCTGGGGGCATAGTATGCAGCAGCAAGGCGTTCTGGAAACTGGCGATCTGGAAGAGGCGCTGAATGCGGCGCAGGCCATCGGCGATGACCGTTTACAACAGCAAAGTCAGGGGCGAGTAGTACCAGACAGTTTCACACATGGCACTTCTCAGCAACGCTACAGCTGGTTTAAACGTGGTTTCGACAGCGGCGATCCGGCACAATGCAATACTTTTGGTAAAAGCATTTAATTTCCGGGGCAGGGATGGCTGAACTGACTGCGCTTTACACATTAACAGCGCAAATGAAACGTGAAGGGATCCGCCGCTTGCTGGTGTTGAGCGGGGAAGAGGGTTGGTGTTTTGATCATGCGCTTAAGTTGCGTGATGCCTTACCTGGCGACTGGCTGTGGATTTCGCCGCAGCCAGATGCTGAAAACCACTGTTCACCCTCGGCGCTACAAACTTTACTTGGGCGCGAGTTCCGGCATGCGGTATTCGATGCCCGCCACGGCTTTGATGCCGCTGCCTTTGCAGCACTTAGCGGAACGTTGAAAGCGGGAAGCTGGCTGGTTTTGTTACTCCCTGTATGGGAAGAGTGGGAAAACCAACCTGATGCCGACTCGTTGCGCTGGAGTGATTGCCCTGACCCTATTGCGACGCCGCATTTTGTCCAGCATCTCAAACGCGTACTTACGGCGGATAACGACGCTATCCTCTGGCGGCAAAACCAGCCGTTCTCGTTGGCGCATTTTACTCCCCGTACTGACTGGCACCCCGCGACCGGCGCACCACAACCAGAACAACAGCAACTCTTACAGCAGCTACTGACCATGCCGCCGGGCGTGGCAGCGGTAACGGCTGCGCGTGGGCGCGGTAAATCGGCGTTGGCAGGGCAACTCATTTCTCGTATTGCGGGCAGTGCGATTGTCACCGCGCCCGCAAAAGCGGCAACGGATGTACTGGCACAATTTGCGGGCGAGAAGTTTCGCTTTATTGCGCCGGATGCCTTGTTAGCCAGCGATGAGCAAGCCGACTGGCTGGTGGTCGACGAAGCCGCAGCCATACCTGCGCCGTTGTTGCATCAACTGGTATCGCGTTTTCCTCGAACGTTGTTAACCACTACGGTGCAGGGCTACGAAGGCACCGGACGTGGTTTTTTGCTGAAATTTTGCGCTCGCTTTCCGCATTTACACCGTTTTGAACTGCAACAACCGATCCGCTGGGCACAGGGATGCCCGCTTGAAAAAATGGTTAGTGAGGCACTGGTTTTTGACGATGAAAACTTCACCCATACACCACAAGGCAATATCGTCATTTCCGCATTTGAACAAACGTTATGGCGAAGCGAGCCAGAAACGCCGTTAAAGGTTTATCAGTTATTGTCTGGTGCGCACTACCGGACCTCGCCGCTGGATTTACGCCGGATGATGGATGCACCAGGGCAACATTTTTTACAGGCGGCTGGCGAAAACGAGATTGCCGGGGCGTTGTGGCTGGTGGATGAGGGCGGATTATCTCAAGAACTCAGTCAGGCGGTATGGGCAGGTTTTCGTCGCCCGCGGGGTAATCTGGTGGCCCAGTCGCTGGCGGCGCACGGCAGCAATCCACTGGCGGCGACATTGCGCGGAAGGCGGGTTAGCCGGATAGCAGTTCATCCGGCTCGTCAGCGGGAAGGCACAGGGCGGCAACTTATTGCTGGAGCTTTGCAATATACGCATGACCTCGACTATCTTTCGGTGAGTTTTGGTTACACCGGGGAGTTATGGCGTTTCTGGCAACGCTGCGGTTTTGTGCTGGTGCGGATGGGTAATCATCGGGAAGCCAGCAGCGGTTGCTATACGGCGATGGCGCTGTTACCGATGAGTGATGCGGGTAAACAGCTGGCTGAACGTGAGCATTACCGTTTACGTCGCGATGCGCAAGCTCTCGCGCAGTGGAATGGCGAAACGCTTCCTGTTGATCCACTAAACGATGCCATCCTTTCTGACGACGACTGGCTTGAACTGGCCGGTTTTGCTTTCGCTCATCGTCCGCTATTAACATCGTTAGGTTGCTTATTGCGTCTGCTACAAACCAGTGAACTGGCATTACCGGCGCTGCGTGGGCGTTTACAGAAAAACGCCAGTGACGCGCAGTTATGTACCACACTTAAACTTTCAGGCCGCAAGATGTTACAGGTTCGCCAGCGGGAAGAGGCCGCGCAGGCGCTGTTCGCACTTAATGATGTTCGCACTGAGCGTCTGCGCGATCGCATAACGCAATGGCAATTTTTTCACTGACTCCTTCAATTTTCTCCCATGGTCATTGTGAGTCAGCGGCGTAAAATTAATGACATCAGTTAAGGAGTTCGCCATGAAACATGACCATTTTGTTGTTCAAAGCCCGGATAAACCTGCGCAACAGTTGTTACTGCTTTTCCACGGTGTCGGGGATAACCCGGTGGCAATGGGGGAAATAGGCAGTTGGTTTGCACCGTTGTTCCCGGATGCGCTGGTGGTGAGTGTCGGTGGCGCGGAGCCGAGCGGTAATCCGGCGGGGCGTCAGTGGTTTTCGGTGCAGGGTATTACGGAAGATAATCGCCAGGCGCGTGTGGATGCCATCATGCCGACGTTTATTGAGACGGTGCGCTACTGGCAGAAACAGAGCGGAGTAGGGGCTAACGCCACGGCGTTAATCGGTTTCTCTCAAGGCGCGATTATGGCGCTGGAGAGCATTAAAGCCGAACCGGGCCTTGCTTCACGCGTCATTGCTTTTAACGGACGCTATGCGAGCCTGCCGGAAACTGCGTCTACAGCCACGACAATTCACCTGATTCATGGCGGTGAAGATCCGGTTATCGATCTGGCGCATGCGGTTGCGGCGCAGGAAGCGTTAATCAGTGCCGGTGGTGACGTGACGCTGGATATCGTGGAGGATTTAGGCCATGCGATCGACAATCGCAGTATGCAATTTGCCCTGGATCACTTGCGTTATACCATTCCGAAACATTATTTCGACGAAGCGCTAAGTGGCGGTAAGCCTGGCGATGATGATGTGATTGAAATGATGTAAAAGACAGATTACCTGGCCTGATAAGACGCGTGAGCGTCGCATCAGGCATCGTTCACCATTGCCGGATGCGGCGTTAACGCCTTATCCGGCCTACGGTTGAGCACTCAGCTTACTTCTTCGGTTGATCCTTTTTCGGCCAGTCGTCGTCATCGTCCCACTTATCGTTGAAATCACGATGCGGGGGAAGCTCCGGCTTGTTGGCGAGAAATTTCTTATGGTCGACGCGCTTGAGATCTTTAATCACGTTCAGCAGGACGCCTACCAAAAAGACAATCACCAGAATCCACCAATATTTAGCCAGCCAGTCCATGCTTATTTCCTCTTGCAGAACCACTCATCAGGCGACGAGCTGTTCCATGATACGTTGATACATACGGGCAAGTAGCTGCAGGTCGGCAGCGTTCACACATTCATTAATTTTATGAATAGTGGCATTGACCGGCCCGAGTTCCACCACCTGCGCCCCCATGCGAGCAATAAAGCGCCCGTCGGACGTTCCGCCTGTGGTCAGTAGCTGCGGTTTAATTTCATTATAGTGCTCAACCGCGTTAACGACCGCATCCACCAGTTTACCGCGCGCGGTCAAAAATGGCTGCCCGGAAAGCCACCAGTCCACCGTATAACGCAGTTGATGTTTTTCAAGCAGGGCAAGCACCTGTGCTTTGATCATCTCATCAGTCAGTTCGGTGCTGAAGCGGAAGTTAAACTGCACAAACAGTTCACCCGGAATAACATTGTTACTGCCCGTTCCCGCCTGAATATTAGCAATCTGCATACTGGTCGCCGGGAAAAATTCATTGCCCTGATCCCACTCAATAGCCACTAATTCATTAAGGAAAGGTGCTGCGCGATGTACTGGATTGTCAGCCAGATGCGGGTAGGCCACATGCCCCTGAACGCCATGAATGGTAAGGTTGCAGGTTAACGATCCGCGACGACCATTTTTCACCACATCACCAACCACTTCGATACTCGACGGTTCGCCGACCAGGCAGTAATCGAGACGCTCATTACGTGCCATCAACGCTTCGACGACTTTTACCGTACCGTTGTGGGCACTGGCTTCTTCATCAGAGGTGATCAGAAATGCCAGTCGCCCCGTATGGTTGGGATGTTGTGCGACAAAGCGTTCTGCCGCTACCACCATCGCCGCCAGCGAGCCTTTCATATCTGCCGCACCGCGTCCGAATAACATGCCATCACGAATGGTGGGTTCAAACGGCGGATTGATCCAACGATCGGCGTCGCCAGGCGGCACCACGTCGGTATGCCCGGCAAAGGCCAACGTTTCACCTTGCCCACGCCATGCCCAAAAATTCTGCGTATCGGCAAAATCCATGCGTTCAACGGTAAAACCGATCGCCTGCAAACGTTCAATCAACAAAGCCTGGCATCCTGCGTCATCAGGACTCAGGGAAGGGCGGCGAATAAGCTGTTGTGTCAGCTCAATAACCGGGCACGACATAGACTACACCTCATGGAAAAATTGCTGATAACTGGAATCACTGAAACCCAGCAGCATAGGCTTACCAGGCGCGCAGAGCAATGGACGTTTGATAATTGCAGGCATTTCAGTCATTAATGCCGCCGCAGAGGCCGCATCGGTGATTTTATTGCGGGTGGTTTCGTCCAGTTTACGCCAGGTTGTACCACGGGTGTTCAGTAACGCTTCCCAGCCTAATTCGTTGATAAAACCGTTCAATAATTCGCTGTCCAGCCCATCGACGCGGTAATCATGAAAACGATAGTCGATGTTATTGGCTTCCAGCCAACGGCGAGCCTTTTTAATGGTGTCACAATTTTTGATGCCGTAAAGTGTAACCATAATGAATCCTTTTTCGATCTATGAGAATAAATACTCATTTAAGGGTGAAAACATTTTGCCTGCAAATGATTATCAGGAAATATAACATTATCGAAGTATTCAAATTAACAACTATTAAATAATATTAAACATTTTTAACGTAAACATTAAGAATATTCATCTTGTTATCTGTCTGTATTTTAACCAGAATTAAATCAGTATTAG
>NZ_SJWV01000379.1:0-1640 GCF_004352695.1 Escherichia sp. KCJ4928 | reverse complement strand
AACTTGATTGCAAAATATTATTAACAATTAAAGCAATTGTGTTACAGCAAAATGGATAATATTGATGTTTTCGCGGCGAGATCACAGTTTGTAAATTCTTCCCGCAAGAGTGAATGCGGTTACCTACACTCCAGATTACTGACCACTGGAGGCAGACACTATGGCGAACAGCATCACGGCGGATGAGATTCGGGAACAGTTTTCGCAGGCAATGTCAGCCATGTACCAGCAAGAAGTTCCGCAATATGGCACGCTGCTGGAACTGGTAGCTGATGTGAATCTGGCTGTGCTGGAAAACAATCCTCAACTGCACGAAAAAATGGTAAATGCAGACGAGCTGGCGCGTCTGAATGTTGAACGTCATGGGGCGATTCGCGTTGGGACTGCACAAGAGCTTGCTACTCTTCGGCGGATGTTTGCCATTATGGGGATGTACCCGGTGAGCTATTACGATCTCTCGCAGGCAGGGGTGCCGGTACATTCGACAGCATTTCGGCCCATTGATGATGCTTCTCTGGCGCGTAATCCCTTCCGCGTTTTTACCTCCTTACTCCGCCTTGAGCTTATCGAGAACGAAATTTTGCGCCAGAAAGCGGCGGAGATTCTGCGTCAGCGCGATATCTTCACCCCACGTTGTCGACAACTGTTAGAGGAATATGAGCAGCAGGGCGGTTTTAACGAAACACAGGCACAGGAGTTTGTGCAGGAAGCCCTGGAAACGTTTCGCTGGCACCAGTCAGCAACGGTAGATGAAGAAACCTATCGCGCCTTGCACAACGAACATCGGTTGATTGCTGATGTGGTCTGTTTTCCTGGATGCCATATCAACCACCTGACGCCACGTACGCTGGATATTGACCGGGTGCAGTCGATGATGCCTGAATGCGGAATTGAACCCAAAATTCTCATCGAGGGGCCGCCGCGCCGCGAGGTACCGATTTTACTACGCCAGACCAGCTTTAAAGCACTGGAAGAGACGGTGTTGTTTGCGGGGCAGAAACAGGGCACGCATACCGCGCGCTTTGGTGAAATTGAGCAGCGTGGCGTGGCATTAACGCCGAAAGGGCGACAACTGTATGATGATCTTCTGCGTAACGCTGGAACCGGGCAGGATAATCTCACTCACCAAATGCATTTACAGGAAACCTTCCGCATTTTTCCTGACAGTGAGTTTTTAATGCGTCAGCAAGGGCTGGCATGGTTCCGGTACCGTCTGACGCCTTCAGGTGAGGCGCATCGTCAGGCGATTCATCCCGGAGACGATCCACAGCCCTTAATTGAACGTGGTTGGGTCGCGGCGCAACCCATTACCTATGAAGATTTCTTGCCCGTTAGCGCGGCGGGGATCTTCCAGTCAAATCTGGGTAATGAAACGCAGGCACGCAATCACGGTAATGCCAGTCGCGAGGCATTTGAGCAGGCGTTGGGTTGTCCGGTTTTGGATGAGTTCCAGCTTTATCAGGAAGCGGAAGAACGCAGTAAACGTCGCTGTGGTTTGCTTTAAATTCTGACCATCCGCCTTTGCAAAAATTTGCCTGATTTTACAAACGAATCAGGCTCATCCCATCGACATAAAAAAATTGCCGATTTATGCATATTCTCTGAGTTCAACAATTGGATTATTAATAAATATTGTCTAG
>NZ_SJWV01000378.1:0-1644 GCF_004352695.1 Escherichia sp. KCJ4928 | reverse complement strand
GTTTTTTGCCGCGACGGGGTGTTCCGTACCGTTTACTGCCACCTGCACGGTGAGCCGGCCTGGAACGGTCGCATCCTGCATACCCACTATGCCACCGGTCAGCAGGCCGAAGCCCTGGTTGAACACGGTGATATCCGTTGCCTTGGTCCCCGTTGCGACAAACCCGCCGGGCATACGCTTCAGAACCCGGTGGACGGTGTGACGGCTTATTACGGACGTGACAGTGGTTTCCGGATGGACAGTGAGGCGCGTGAGTACCGTTCTTTCATGGAGGCTATTGCCACTGAAAGCACTGAAGAGGTGCGCTTCCATTATGTGTTCATCGACGGCTACTGGAATGTGATGTACCGCACGCCGGAAGGCTGGAAGATGAAAGCGCTCGCGCTGGCACTGCGTCGCTGTCCGAAATGAAAAAAGGCAGGGCGATAAACCCTGCCTTTCTCCGCCGGCGCTTCCCCGTACGGAAGTCCGGCATCTCATTCACTAACTATGGAGATTATGCCATGAGACCATCAATTATCTTCGCAACCGCCGAGTATGTAAAGCGTCTGCGTGAAGAGTGCCTGCGGGAGAACAAACCCCTGCACCGCCATACCCGCTTCAGACGCCAGGAACTGGCACCGGATGAGATTAACCCGGACGTCCTGGCGATGGGCGGTCATATCGCCAGACGCTGCAGTGAGCAGAAGCGGGTACGTATCCCCGCCATGAAAGTCAGCGAATGGGGCCACCTGCTCCGCGCGCTTGAAATTGAGCGGGTCTGCCACTGATTAACCCTTGCCGTCTGCCTGTGCAGGCGGCAGGATACGTTCAGACATCTCACCAGGAGGAACCGTGAGTAAGAAGAAAAACACCACAACGCCCACGCCGCATGATGCCGCGTTCCGGTCGTTCCTGGCGAATCCCGACGTCGCCAGAGATTTTCTGGAACTGCATCTTCCGGCGGAGTACCGGCAGTTGTGCGACCTGTCCACGCTGAAGCTGGAACCCGCCACCTTTGTTGAGCCGGACCTGCATCAGTACGCCAGCGATATCCTCTGGAGTGTGAAAACCACCGGGGGTGAAGACGGCTATGTTTATACGCTCATCGAGCACCAGAGCACCGAAAATCTGTACATGCCTTTTCGCATGTTACGTTACAGTGTGGCGGCGATGCAGAGGCATCTGGAGCAGCACAAAACGTTGCCACTGGTCATTCCGGTGCTGTTCTATCACGGTGAGCGCAGCCCGTACCCGTACAGCATGAACTGGCTGGACTGTTTTGAGAATCCGGCGCTTGCGGCTAAAATATACACAAAGCCGTTTCCGCTGGTTGATATCACTGTCGTTGATGACAATGAAATCATGAACCATCGCCGGATGGCCGCACTGACGCTGCTGATGAAGCATATCCGCCATCGTGACATGATGGAGCTGCTGGACAAACTCCCGCAGGTCATGGTGGAAATTTCAGACGAGCAGGTGCGTGTTCTGATTCATTACATCGTTAACGCAGGGGACTCTGTATCACCGGAATTTATGCGGGCGCTGGCTGAGCGTCTGCCGCAGCATGAGGATAAACTGATGACTATCGCAGAACGTCTTGAGCAAAAAGGTCGCCAGGAAGGCAGGATGGAAGGACGCATGGAAGGACGCATGGAAGGA
>NZ_SJWV01000377.1:0-1647 GCF_004352695.1 Escherichia sp. KCJ4928 | reverse complement strand
AAGTAACACTTAAAAAATACATAACAATTATATTTTCAATTGCACTCATTCATTTTTGTGATGATATTCTGAATGGAATTAAGCGATAAGGTAATAGAAAGCACTGTAAATTAGAAGATTAATTCATAATTTACAGTGCATTAAAGACAAATGTTTACAGCGTTGGGGGGAGAGTCTCTGGATCTGGCTGCTTTTTAATCTCAGTACTGCGATTTTCCAGTTCGCTCATTCTTTGTTCAAGCAGCGCCAGTTTCTCACGAGTCCGTAACAGGACTTGCGTTTGGACGTCGAACTCTTCACGGCTTACAAGGTCGAGGCGCGTCAGCTGAGCTTGTAGGGTTTGGCGGATTTTTTTCTCCACATCTTCCCCGAACTCCCTGATTCCTTTAGGCATTGATTCGTGAACCTGGCGAGCGATTTGCTCAATTTTTTTCGGGTCAATCATTGTAGTTTCCCTGTACTGATAGGTGTTGAGTGCCATTGTAGTGCGATAAGGGTAAGTCATAAACCAGAATTATGTGAAGCTATGCGTTGCTGCCGCTAATCATTAGCGTTATAGTGAATCCGCTTATTCTCAGGGCGGGGCGAAATTCCCCACCGGCGGTAAATCAACTCAGTTGAAAGCCCGCGAGCGCTTTGGGTGCGAACTCAAAGGACAGCAGATCCGGTGTAATTCCGGGGCCGACGGTTAGAGTCCGGATGGGAGAGAGTAACGATTCTGTCGGGCATGGACCCGCTCACGTTATTTTGGCTATATGCCGCCACTCCTAAGACTGCCCTGATTCTGGTAACCATAATTTTAGTGAGGTTTTTTTACCATGAATCAGACGCTACTTTCCTCTTTTGGTACGCCTTTCGAACGTGTTGAAAATGCACTGGCTGCGCTGCGTGAAGGACGCGGTGTAATGGTGCTTGATGATGAAGACCGTGAAAACGAAGGCGATATGATCTTCCCGGCAGAAACCATGACCGTTGAGCAGATGGCGCTGACCATTCGCCACGGTAGCGGTATTGTTTGCCTGTGCATCACTGAAGATCGCCGTAAACAACTTGATCTGCCAATGATGGTAGAAAATAACACCAGCGCCTATGGCACCGGTTTTACCGTGACCATTGAAGCGGCTGAAGGTGTGACTACCGGTGTTTCTGCCGCTGATCGAATTACGACCGTTCGCGCAGCGATTGCCGATGGCGCAAAACCTTCTGATCTGAATCGCCCGGGCCACGTTTTCCCACTTCGCGCGCAGGCAGGTGGTGTACTGACGCGTGGCGGTCATACTGAAGCGACTATTGATTTGATGACGCTGGCAGGCTTTAAACCGGCTGGTGTGCTGTGTGAGTTGACTAATGACGATGGCACGATGGCGCGTGCACCAGAGTGCATTGAGTTTGCCAATAAACACAATATGGCGCTCGTGACTATTGAAGACCTGGTGGCATACCGTCAGGCACATGAGCGTAAAGCCAGCTGAAAACCGCTGCTTAATTACTGCCTTAATCAAGAAACCGAAGTTGTAGCTGGCTTCGGTTTTTATTTTGCCCTGCTATGCAAGATGTTAATTCCGCTTCTCTTTCTATGAGAAAATTTCATTAATATCAGGCATTCTTTTTCATTATGATCAAAATCATATAATGGTTCCGTTATTA
>NZ_SJWV01000376.1:0-1650 GCF_004352695.1 Escherichia sp. KCJ4928 | reverse complement strand
CCAAAATAACACCATCAACAGAACGCCGTATAACAGGAATATTCAATTACGTAAACAGTCATCCGGCATTGTGGAAAGTTGGCATGATTGCTGGCGCGAAAACAGCCAGTCTGTTCATCAGGAAAGGAAAAACGCCGATTAGTGTTGGAGCGATAAAAGAATGGACTGAAGCCAGAGACCTGCCATCACCTGATGGAGAAAGCTTCCGTAGTTGGTTCAAGCGACATAAGAAGGAGGGGTAATTTTATGGAAAACAGAGAGGAATTTCTCGTTGCGATCGCCAGAAAGCTTGGCAGACCAGTAAGACATATTCCCGAAGCAATGCCGGAGCCTGTAAATACGCTGGCTACAACACGTTTAACTGAGTTGACATCAGACCAACGCTGTGAGGCGTTTATTAAATTTGCCTCGGAAGTGATGCTTGCCGAGTGTGTTCTGGTGTCGCCTGAGAACGCACCATCAAAAGCCTTAGACATCTGTTGGAAGTTCGGTTCCGGGCCAGTCATTATCAGCAACGATCAACGACTGGTCGATACAGGGATTACGCCATTGCTACAAAAAGAAATGGGCGCTGCTCTGTGGGATCCGGAGAAGGGCGATGAAAATATCCATATTGCTGAAAAGGCAAAAACTGGTGTTGTTTTCGCTGAGTATGGGCTGACAGAATCAGGAGGCATTGTCTTATTCTCCGCACCAGAACGTGGGCGCTCAGTAAGCCTTTTGCCTGAAGCATCATTATTTGTTTTACGTAAAAGCACCATTCTCCCCAGAGTGGCGCAGCTTGCGCAAAAACTTCATGATATGGCTCAGGAAGGACAACGGATGCCGTCCTGTATAAATCTGATTGGAGGCCCAAGTTCTACTGCAGATATAGAACTGATCAAAGTTGTTGGCGTACATGGTCCTGTACATGCAACCTATTTGATCATTGATGATTGCGCTTAACGATTGCTAATAAAAAAATGGCCTTAAGGTGATATTGCAATCGTCTTGTGAAAAGGCAACAATAGACTAAAGGTTAGGCATAATTGTGTTTCTTTATGCCTCCGCAGCAATTTGTGGAGGCTTTTTTGCTTACTCCAAACAGTTTGGCTTCTTGAAAAAGTCATATCCCAAACCTATTGACGCTTATAAAAAAGTAAAGAATGGTGAGTAAGCGTAAACTGACCGCCGTATGTAGCCATGATGCCAGTATTGGTAACGTAGATGCCCCCCTATCTATTTTTGTAGAACCGGAGAAAACAGACCAGATAGTTTAAATGAGCTGGTTATGCGTAACATAATTTATCTATTTTGGCTCTTACAAAATAGATAAAGAAGGAGTATCTGATGAGATACTCCATTATGATAGACTCAACTCATGTGATTTTTCTTAAGGTTCTCTGCTTGCGCCAGTACCCCCATATAAACATCATCATTCGCTACTGGCGGGGACTTATGCTTGTGTAGAAGCAGAATAAGTTCAACTTTCAGTTTCGCTTTAATATCATCGCATTTACTCCAGTCTGGATATTTCGATGTGTTGTCAACCACGCTTTTCATCTCTTTTGCCAGTGACAGCATTTTTTCATCGTCATAGGTGAACTGATATTTATCGCGCATATGAGCAAGAATGTCGAAAAAGGCTTTTTCTTCAATATCAATACCTAA
>NZ_SJWV01000375.1:0-1660 GCF_004352695.1 Escherichia sp. KCJ4928 | reverse complement strand
TTTTGTGAACGACTAGAATAATGGGGTCATAAATCGGTTAATAATGGTGAAGAAAGAGCAATTGCCGTGGAGCGAATTAAAGAAGCTTACAATTCGAACATGGCATCTCTTGATTTGTCATATCTTGATTTGAGTGAATTGCCGCCTATCCCCTCGACAGTTAATACGTTAAATCTGGAAAACAATTGTCTAACTTGTCTTGACTTAGCTGACAATGCCAGTCTCGTTAATATCAACCTCAGCGTTAATAAAATTAACACGATAACCTTTCCAAATGAATCAAAACTGGAAAACATTTATATTGATCATAACAATCTGGAAAGTTTAGATTTAAAAAATCAGCATTCATTGGTTAATCTGGAAGCGCAAAATAACAAACTGACAAAAATTAATATTTCTGATAGTTATAAACTGAAATTTCTTAATCTTGATTATAACAAGCTAGCATCGCTGGATGTCTCCCGGCAAGAGTCTCTGATTGAGTTAAGTGCCCATCACAATATGATCACTGACCTTATATTACACAATCATCCCAGGATGAAAACAATCACTTTAAACGACAACCATATTGCACATTTAAACGCCAAAAACACTACAAAACTGGAATATTTAAACTTAAGCAATAACAATTTGTTGCCAACCAATGACATTGATCAACTAATATCATCAAAACATCTTTGGTATGTATTAGTTAACGGCATCAACAATGATCCACTTGCCCAAATGCAGTACTGGACTGCAGTAAGGAATATAATTGATGATTCTAAAGAAGTAACCATCGATATATCTTATAATCTGGCAATCACAAATATCGATACCAGTGATGAACATCTTGTAGAAGTAAGCGATAATTCCGAAGGAAATCATATAAAAGACAATGACTCAATGTCTATTCGTTATAGATCAAAATATTATTCCAGAGATTATGCCTTAATAGAAGAAGATACAATATTTTCTGACGCAGAACTAAAAGCTATTCTGCCTATGGGTCGCATGTACGGGGTTGGTGACTATAAGTCAAATTCCTCTTCTCTATCCTCACACTCGGGGCTAAAGGACCCAACGGGCACACCCGTCTGTTATTATATTCATAATGAGGATAAACCTTCCTTAGGTTATGGTCCAACAGCCAATAATTGGTTAAGCCAATCCTTTTCTACAGAGTTATAAAACACATCCTGATTTATCAAGGGTGATAAATCAGAAAAACATTGTATTACTACGGAGCAGTTATGAAATTCCCTTCAATCTTTAATAAAATAAAACCACAATCCATACAGCAACTCCCAGAAAAAAATGAACTTAACTGGATGCGTGAATTAAATAAATGGAAAGAAGAACGTATACTTACAGGTGAAATCCATCGTCCGGAATGCCGAAACGAAGCCGCTAAAAGGATAAATTGTGCTTTTTTGTCGAAACAGAATGACATTGATTTATCAGGACTTAATTTAACCACTCAACCACCAGGGCTGCAAAACTTCACCTCTATCAATCTTGATAATAACCAACTCACACATTTTGATGCAACCGACTACGATAGACTCGTAAAGCTAAGTCTGAATAGTAATACTCTTGAGTCAATAAATTTTCCTCAAGGCAGAAATGTAAGTATTACACATATATCTATGAATAATAATGCTCTCAGAAATATTGATAT
>NZ_SJWV01000374.1:0-1664 GCF_004352695.1 Escherichia sp. KCJ4928 | reverse complement strand
GCGCGCTGTTCGTGACACGGTGGTCTCTGTTGCCCGTGCGGTATGGAACTGGATTTTCTTCTGAACCTGTCGTGACTGATGCCCTCCCTGACTCTGAGTCTGCTCACAAAAGCACTGTTTTCGTTACAGTCTCTCTTGTCCGTGCAATAGCTCAACAATAGAATAAAACGATCGATATCTATTTTATCGATCGTTTATATCGATCGATAAGCTAATAATAACCTTTGTCAGTAACATGCACAAATACGCACAGAAAGACATTCAGGGAACAACAAAACCACAATTCAGAAACTCCCACAGCCGGACCTCCGGCACTGTAACCCTTTACCTGCCGGTATCCACATTTGTGGGTACCGGCTTTTTTATTCACCCTCAATCTAAGGAAATGCTGATGAAACGACATCTGAACACCAGCTACAGACTGGTATGGAATCACATTACGGGTACCCTGGTGGTGGCTTCCGAACTGGCACGCTCACGGGGAAAAGGCGCCGGTGTGGCGGTTGCTCTGTCTCTTGCTGCTGTCACGTCAGTCCCGGCACTGGCTGCTGACACGGTTGTACAGGCGGGAGAAACCGTGAATGGCGGAACACTGGCAAATCATGACAACCAGATTGTCTTCGGTATGACCAACGGAATGACCATCAGTACCGGGCTGGAGTATGGGCCGGACAATGAGGCCAATACCGGCGGTCAATGGGTACAGGATGGCGGTACAGCCAACAAAACGACTGTCACCAGTGGTGGTCTTCAGAGAGTGAATCCCGGCGGAAGTGTTTCAGACACGGTTATCAGTGCCGGAGGCGGACAGAGCCTTCAGGGGCAGGCAGTGAACACCACTCTGAACGGCGGTGAGCAGTGGGTACATGAAGGCGGGATTGCAACGGGTACCGTCATTAATGAGAAGGGCTGGCAGGCCGTCAAATCCGGCGCAATGGCAACCGACACGGTTGTGAATACCGGCGCGGAAGGGGGACCAGATGCAGAAAATGGTGATACCGGGCAGTTTGTTCGCGGAAATGCCGTACGTACCACTATCAATAAAAATGGTCGTCAGATTGTGGCTGCTGAAGGAACAGCAAATACCACTGTGGTTTATGCCGGCGGCGACCAGACGGTACACGGGCATGCGCTGGATACCACACTGAATGGGGGATACCAGTATGTGCACAACGGAGGCACAGCCTCTGACACGGTTGTAAACAGTGACGGCTGGCAGATTGTCAAGGAAGGTGGTCTGGCGGATTTCACCACCGTTAACCAGAAAGGCAAACTGCAGGTGAACGCCGGTGGTACAGCCACGAATGTCACCCTGAAGCAGGGCGGCGCACTGGTTACCAGTACGGCTGCAACCGTTACCGGCATAAACCGCCTGGGAGCATTCTCTGTTGTGGAGGGTAAAGCTGATAATGTCGTACTGGAAAATGGCGGACGCCTGGATGTGCTGACCGGACACACAGCCACTAATACCCGTGTGGATGATGGCGGAACGCTGGATGTCCGCAACGGTGGTACCGCCACCACCGTATCCATGGGAAATGGCGGTGTACTGCTGGCCGATTCCGGTGCCGCTGTCAGTGGTACCCGGAGCGACGGAAAGGCATTCAGTATCGGAGGCGGTCAGGCGGATGCCCTGATGCTGGAAAAAGGCAGTTCATTCACGC
>NZ_SJWV01000373.1:0-1674 GCF_004352695.1 Escherichia sp. KCJ4928 | reverse complement strand
AGTGGAGGAAATCAGTCTGCCACTGCTGACGAAAATGTCTTCCGAACGCACGCTGGCAGTCCAGGCGGCACTCATGCAGCAACCGGACAAATCTCTGGCACTGCTGGCATGGACGCTCTGCCTGAATGTGTTTGGCAGCGGAGCGTACAGTAAACCAGCACAAATCAGCCTGGAATGTAAACATTATTCGCTGACCAGCGATGCGCCGTCAGGGAAGGAAGGTGCCGCGTTCATGGCGATGATGGCAGAAAAAGCCCGTCTTGCGGCCCTGTTACCGGAGGGATGGTCACGGGACATGACGACGTTCCTTTCACTCAGTCAGGAGGTGCTGTTATCCCTGCTCAGTTTCTGCACCGCGTGCAGTATCCACGGCGTTCAGACCCGCGAGTGTGGTCACACGTCACGCAGCCCGCTGGACACGCTGGAGAGCGCCATCGGTTTTCACATGCGCGACTGGTGGCAGCCGACAAAAGCAAACTTCTTCGGACACCTGAAAAAGCCGCAGATTATCGATGCCCTGAATGAGGCCGGACTGTCCGGAGCCGCACGGGACGCGGAGAAGATGAAGAAAGGCGATGCGGCTGAACATGCAGAGTTCCATATGAAAGACAACCGCTGGGTGCCTGGCTGGATGTGTACACCACGTCCACAGATGGATGCCACTGAACACACCACTAACCTGGCTGATGCCGCCTGATGAACAACCACACCGCCCCGCCGGAGACGGGGCGGCAGCAAGGGAGATACCGTGATGAAAACTGAACTGACCCTGAATGCCCTGCAGTCCATGAACGCACAGGAATATGAAGATATCCGTGCTGCGGGAAGCGATATGCGCCGTAATCTCACTCACGAGGTGATGCGTGAAGTGGACGCACCGGCTAACTGGATGATGAATGGCGAGTATGGCAGTGAGTTCGGGGGCTTTTTCCCCGTCCAGGTTCGTTTCACGCCAGCCCACGAACGTTTCCACCTGGCATTATGTTCGCCGGGAGACGTCTCTCAACTCTGGATGCTGGTTCTGGTGAATGGTGGTGGACAGCCTTTCGCCGTCGTTCAGGTGCAACATATCTTCACGCCTGTCGCGATCAGTCACACGCTGGCGCTCGCCGCGACACTTGATGCGCAGGGATACAGTGTTAACGACATCATTCATATTTTGATGGCAGAAGGAGGTCAGGCATGAGCGCACGTTCACGGGCACTGATCCCCCTCAGCGCAGAACAACAGGCCGCCATGCAGGCTGTGGCTGTCACCGAACAACGTCGTCGTCAGGGACGCACACTTTCAGCATGGCCTTATGCCAGCGCTTTCTTTCGCTGCCTGAATGGCAGTCGCCGGATTTCGCTGACCGATCTCCGCTTTTTTGCCCCTGCGCTGACGAAGGAGGAATTTCATGGCAACCGTCTCCTGTGGCTGGCTGCCGTGGATAAACTGATTGAAAGTTTTGGTGAAGTCTGTGTTCTTCCCCTGCCATCCGATGCGGGGCATCGTCTGTTCCCGTCCGTTCCTTTTCGTGAAGGTGAGCGGCGTCGTCAGAAAACCACACTGACAGAGCAGAAATACAGCCGCCAGCGGGAACGTGAGGCAGAACGACGGGAACTGGAATACCAGACATGTTTTGCTCAGGCGCAGATTGACCTTGCGTTTCATACTCCCGCCACGGTCGGAAGC
>NZ_SJWV01000372.1:0-1689 GCF_004352695.1 Escherichia sp. KCJ4928 | reverse complement strand
ACTTTATGGTGAGGATTACACAATGAGCAGTCCAAATATTCTCTTAACCCGTATTGATAACCGTCTGGTTCACGGTCAGGTTGGCGTGACCTGGACATCCACCATCGGTGCGAATCTGCTGGTAGTCGTGGATGATGTTGTCGCTAACGATGATATTCAACAGAAATTAATGGGTATTACCGCAGAAACCTACGGCTTTGGCATTCGTTTCTTTACTATCGAAAAAACCATTAACGTCATCGGCAAAGCTGCACCGCATCAGAAGATCTTCCTGATTTGCCGTACGCCACAAACGGTACGTAAATTGGTAGAAGGTGGCATTGACCTGAAAGATATCAACGTCGGCAATATGCATTTCTCGGAAGGGAAAAAGCAAATCAGCAGTAAAGTTTATGTCGATGACCAGGATCTCGCGGACTTACGTTTTATTAAACAACGTGGCGTGAATGTTTTCATTCAGGACGTCCCTGGCGATCAAAAAGAACAAATCCCTGACTAAATCTAAAATCGCCTTAATATTGGTTTGAGGTAATAAAAATGCATGAAATAACCCTACTTCAGGGATTATCCCTGGCGGCGTTAGTTTTCGTTCTGGGGATTGATTTTTGGCTGGAAGCCTTATTTTTATTCCGCCCGATAATCGTTTGTACCCTAACTGGCGCTATTCTCGGTGATATTCAGACTGGCTTAATTACCGGTGGTCTGACAGAGTTGGCTTTCGCCGGATTAACCCCTGCAGGTGGTGTTCAGCCGCCCAACCCGATTATGGCGGGTCTGATGACCACCGTCATTGCATGGTCTACGGGCGTTGATGCCAAAACAGCAATTGGTCTTGGCCTGCCGTTTAGTTTGTTAATGCAGTACGTCATTCTGTTCTTCTATTCCGCTTTCTCATTATTTATGACCAAAGCCGATAAATGCGCGAAAGAGGCGGATACGGCAGCGTTTTCCCGGCTTAACTGGACAACGATGCTCATCGTCGCTTCAGCGTATGCGGTGATTGCTTTCCTCTGTACTTACCTGGCACAAGGGGCGATGCAGGCGCTGGTGAAAGCGATGCCCGCCTGGTTGACCCACGGCTTTGAAGTGGCTGGCGGTATTCTGCCTGCCGTTGGTTTTGGCTTGCTGCTGCGCGTAATGTTCAAAGCGCAATATATCCCTTACCTGATCGCCGGTTTCCTGTTTGTTTGCTACATCCAGGTCAGCAACCTGTTGCCGGTTGCCGTACTGGGCGCAGGCTTTGCGGTGTATGAGTTTTTCAATGCGAAATCCCGGCAGCAAGCGCAACCGCAGCCCGTTGCCAGTAAAAATGAAGAAGAGGACTACAGCAATGGGATCTGAAATCAGTAAAAAAGATATCACCCGTCTGGGCTTTCGTTCGTCGCTGCTGCAAGCGAGCTTTAACTACGAAAGGATGCAGGCGGGCGGTTTTACCTGGGCGATGTTGCCGATCCTGAAAAAGATTTATAAGGACGACAAACCGGGCTTAAGCGCGGCGATGAAAGATAACCTCGAATTTATTAATACCCACCCGAATCTGGTCGGATTCCTGATGGGGTTATTAATTTCGATGGAAGAAAAAGGAGAAAACCGCGACACTATTAAAGGCCTCAAAGTGGCACTGTTTGGCCCAATTGCCGGGATTGGCGATGCGATTTTCTGGTTTACTTTGTTGCCGATTATGGCGGG
>NZ_SJWV01000371.1:0-1690 GCF_004352695.1 Escherichia sp. KCJ4928 | reverse complement strand
CCATTACCGTTGCCATGGCAACAATCGCAGAAATGGCAATAATGGAGTTTTTAAGTTGTTTTACCGTGCTGACAAATACGTTTAACAGGCATGACAGGGATGCTTTCTGAATCAACCCGCCAATAACACTGGCAATGATAATCAGAACACCGGGGGTTGCGATCCATTCAATCTTCATCGACAGATTGCTGCCGTTACTCAGAGAGAAACTGAGTGACGAGGCAATCTGAGACACCGCACTTTTTATCGTCGGGAACAGTGGAGAGCAAAGCAGAATGAACAGAAAAATCAGGATGTAGATTGAGCACGCACGTAACAACGCCCCACGAGAGTATGAAAGTGCGCTGGCGCTATCTGCTGAAGTCTCAATAAGAAATTCAGGTTCTGTTTTTTCTTTACGGTTTTTTGCCATAAAGACTATAACGATCAAACTGACAAGACTTCCTGCGAAAGCCGGGAGTTCTGCGCCAAGATTAACAGCCACCAGATACTGGGGTATCAATGTGCTGACACCGCACATCAGGGTAATTAATCCTACGCCTCGTATAGCCTTCATCCCTCCACCGATAATCGCGACGATGACGAAGGGGAGCAGAATGTTGAACAGTGCCAGCTGAAGAATAATCGTCCCACTGAGTGTGGTTACAGGTAAATTAACTTGTTCAGCAAGCACAGAGACAGGTATACCTACTGCCCCAAATGCTGTAGGGACTGTATTAGCAACCAGTGACGCAATCGCTGCTTTTAGTGGGTTAAAGCCCAGTGCAATGAGTATACCAATGGGGATTGCTACAGCTGTACCGTAACCGGCGGCCGCTTCAAGAAATCCGCCAAAACACCATGAGATAAGAAGTACTTGGATACGTTTATCATCACTGACACCGGCCAGAACATTTCGCAGCATGTTCATGCTTTTTGTCGCATTCATCAGGTTATAGCTGTAAATGGCCGCAAGTATGACTATCACTATCGGCCACAGTCCTTTAATTGCGCCGTATACAACAGCATAGCCCAAGTCCTGAACTGATGTGTGCCAGAACAAAGTTGCAAGAATCAGTGTAATAAAGAGTGTGCTGAGTACGGCATAATGTATGGGCATTTTGACTTTCAGAATCAAAATGATCATTGTTAAAAGTGGGGTAAGTCCTAGTAAAAAAAGCAGGTATTGGTGCATGTCATTTCCTCAACGAAAACAAATTCAGCATCATTACTGTTGTTATTGGCCTGTCAGGCGGGCATTTGTAATGTCCCGGCTGCTGTCGTCTGAGTGATAAATTTACATTTGCCTCTATAGGAGAGTTCAGATCTCGTTCATAAAACCGGAGGGGATATATAAAGTATTTTTCTAGTTGAAGATGTTTGCTGAATCGTTTCGTTGTTATTTTTCTTAATTAAATGTTATTGAATGGTGTTAGTTGTGTGATTTTTACTCATGTATGTGGTGGTTTTTTCTCTTTCAGAAGAGCCTGAGGCTTGTTGATTTAGCTGCATTTACAGTATTAAGGAAAGTCTTTCTGGTTGCTCATACAGGTTATTGTTTTGGAGGGCATTCCCTCCAAAATTCTCATTTTTTAGGTAATAAATTGAGTCTTATTGAGAACGCCCTTTTAACCGATGAACCGGCCCCTTGAAACGCCAGACAGTGGATGTATCTTAAAATAAGAGATAAGCTTGGATATATGTCTACTAG
>NZ_SJWV01000370.1:0-1706 GCF_004352695.1 Escherichia sp. KCJ4928 | reverse complement strand
ACAATAAACTCTATTTTTTGATCTCGCCCAGTAAAGTCGCCTATCTTTTCAGCAACAAAACTTGATTAACATCAATTTTGGTATGACCAATGCACCATTCATGCTATTCTCAATAGTGAAGAACATTTTCATTGCTGTAACCTGTTGTTAATTAAGAGTTATGTTAATAACCATTAATTAACAATTGGTTAATAAATTTAAGGGGGGTCACGTTGACTACGCCATTGAAAAAAATTGTGATTGTCGGCGGCGGTGCTGGTGGGCTGGAAATGGCAACACAGCTGGGGCATAAGCTGGGACGCAAGAAAAAAGCCAAAATTACGCTGGTCGATCGTAACCACAGCCATCTGTGGAAACCGCTGCTGCACGAAGTGGCGACTGGCTCGCTTGATGAAGGCGTCGATGCGTTGAGCTATCTGGCCCATGCGCGCAATCATGGTTTCCAGTTCCAGCTGGGTTCCGTCATTGATATTGATCGTGAAGCGAAAACAATCACTATTGCAGAACTGCGCGACGAGAAAGGTGAACTGCTGGTTCCGGAACGTAAAATCGCCTATGACACCCTGGTAATGGCGCTGGGTAGCACCTCTAACGATTTCAATACGCCAGGTGTCAAAGAGAACTGCATTTTCCTCGATAACCCGCACCAGGCGCGTCGCTTCCACCAGGAGATGCTGAATTTGTTCCTGAAGTACTCCGCCAACCTGGGCGCGAATGGCAAAGTGAACATTGCGATTGTCGGCGGCGGTGCGACGGGTGTAGAACTCTCCGCTGAATTGCACAATGCGGTCAAGCAACTGCACAGCTACGGTTACAAAGGCCTGACCAACGAAGCCCTGAACGTAACGCTGGTAGAAGCGGGAGAACGTATTTTGCCTGCATTACCGCCACGTATCTCTGCTGCGGCCCACAACGAGCTAACGAAACTTGGCGTACGCGTGCTGACGCAAACCATGGTCACCAGTGCTGATGAAGGCGGCCTGCACACTAAAGATGGTGAATATATTGAGGCTGATCTGATGGTGTGGGCAGCCGGGATCAAAGCGCCAGACTTCCTGAAAGATATCGGTGGTCTTGAAACTAACCGTATCAACCAGCTGGTGGTGGAACCGACGCTGCAAACCACCCGCGATCCAGACATTTACGCTATTGGCGACTGCGCGTCATGCCCGCGTCCGGAAGGGGGCTTTGTTCCGCCGCGTGCTCAGGCTGCACACCAGATGGCGACTTGCGCAATGAACAACATTCTGGCGCAGATGAATGGTAAGCCGCTGAAAAATTATCAGTATAAAGATCATGGTTCGCTGGTATCGCTGTCGAACTTCTCCACCGTCGGTAGCCTGATGGGTAACCTGACGCGCGGCTCAATGATGATTGAAGGACGAATTGCGCGCTTTGTATATATCTCGCTATACCGAATGCATCAGATTGCGCTGCATGGTTACTTTAAAACCGGATTAATGATGCTGGTGGGGAGTATTAACCGCGTTATCCGTCCGCGTTTGAAGTTGCATTAATCGACGTACACTGGCGGATGTGGCATAAACGCCTCATCCGCCCTGGACAAATGGTACGAGCGGTAGATACTGTTATGGCCTGCAAGTTTTTTCCTGGTCCGGTTTCCCGGATTGCAGGCATGCCAGACACAGCGCCGTCAGGCGCTGTTTTTTTCATCCCTTCCGCGATTTTTACGCCGCTACCGGATT
>NZ_SJWV01000036.1:0-31481 GCF_004352695.1 Escherichia sp. KCJ4928 | reverse complement strand
AGTGCCCACACAGATTGTCTGATAAATTGTTAAAGAGCAGTTGCGACGCGGCTTTCAGCTCACTGTCGCGAGGTGGCGTATATTACGCTTTCCTCTTTCAGAGTCAACCCTGAATTTCAGGATTTTTCTCTTCAACCGAACCGGCTGTTTGTGTGAAGTGATTCACATCCGCCGTGTCGATGGAGGCGCATTATAGGGAGTTCTCCGCAGGCCGCAATAGAAAAATTGCAGAAAAATGACTGACTGCTGCATTCCCCAGCAAAACCCCGCTTTATACCTTTTTACGCACAGAGTTATCCACAATCATCAATGTAATTTCTGTATTTTTCCCACGGTAACCACTGTCAAAATTGTGATCACCATTGAAAGAGAAAAATTCGCGAGCGTTGCGCAAACGTTTTCGTTACAATGCGGGCGAAAAATAAGGATGCCCCGTTAGGGGCGTTAGCTGAGTTTTTCGCGAAAAATTCAGCTAACGCTCTCTGTAATAGTCAAATCCAGGGGATTTACCATGCAACAACGTCGTCCAGTCCGCCGCGCTCTGCTCAGTGTTTCTGACAAAGCCGGTATCGTCGAATTCGCCCAGGCACTTTCCGCACGCGGTGTGGAGCTGCTGTCTACAGGGGGCACTGCCCGTCTGTTAGCAGAAAAAGGTCTGCCGGTAACCGAAGTTTCCGATTACACCGGTTTCCCGGAGATGATGGATGGACGCGTGAAGACCCTGCATCCGAAAGTACATGGTGGCATTCTGGGCCGTCGCGGCCAGGACGATGCCATTATGGAAGAACATCAGATCCAGCCTATCGATATGGTGGTTGTTAACCTGTATCCGTTCGCCCAGACCGTGGCCCGTGAAGGTTGCTCGCTGGAAGATGCGGTTGAGAACATCGATATCGGCGGCCCGACCATGGTGCGCTCCGCCGCTAAGAACCATAAAGATGTCGCAATCGTGGTGAAGAGCAGCGACTACGACGCCATTATTAAAGAGATGGATGACAACGAAGGATCGCTGACGCTTGCAACCCGTTTCGACCTCGCCATCAAAGCCTTCGAACACACTGCCGCCTACGACAGCATGATTGCCAACTACTTCGGCAGCATGGTTCCGGCGTACCACGGTGAAAGCAAAGAAGCCGCTGGTCGCTTCCCACGCACGCTGAACCTGAACTTCATTAAGAAGCAGGATATGCGTTACGGCGAGAACAGCCACCAGCAGGCTGCCTACTATATAGAAGAGAATGTGAAAGAAGCCTCCGTTGCTACCGCAACCCAGGTTCAGGGTAAAGCCCTCTCTTATAACAACATCGCCGATACCGATGCGGCGCTGGAGTGCGTGAAAGAGTTCGCCGAGCCGGCATGTGTGATTGTGAAGCACGCCAACCCTTGCGGTGTAGCTATCGGCAATTCCATTCTTGATGCTTACGATCGCGCGTACAAAACCGACCCAACCTCCGCATTCGGCGGCATCATTGCCTTTAACCGCGAGCTAGATGCGGAAACCGCACAGGCCATCATTTCTCGTCAGTTTGTCGAAGTGATTATTGCGCCTTCCGCCAGCGAAGAAGCCCTGAAAATCACCGCCGCCAAGCAGAACGTACGCGTTCTGACCTGCGGTCAGTGGGGCGAGCGTGTTCCGGGTCTTGATTTCAAACGCGTGAACGGCGGTCTGCTGGTTCAGGATCGTGACCTGGGGATGGTCGGTGCGGAAGAACTGCGCGTCGTCACCCAACGTCAGCCGACCGAACAGGAACTGCGCGATGCGCTGTTCTGCTGGAAAGTGGCGAAGTTCGTGAAATCCAATGCTATCGTCTATGCCAAAAACAATATGACCATCGGTATTGGCGCGGGCCAGATGAGCCGCGTGTACTCCGCGAAAATCGCCGGTATTAAAGCTGCCGATGAAGGCCTGGAAGTGAAAGGTTCCTCGATGGCTTCTGACGCGTTCTTCCCGTTCCGCGACGGTATTGATGCCGCCGCCGCTGCGGGCGTGACCTGCGTAATCCAGCCTGGCGGTTCCATCCGTGATGACGAAGTGATTGCCGCCGCCGACGAGCACGGTATTGCGATGCTCTTCACCGACATGCGCCACTTCCGCCATTAATGGAGCAATAGATGAAAGTATTAGTGATTGGTAACGGCGGGCGCGAGCACGCGCTGGCCTGGAAAGCGGCCCAGTCGCCGCTGGTTGAGACTGTTTTTGTTGCTCCGGGTAATGCAGGCACTGCACTGGAACCCGCGCTGCAAAACGTTGCTATTGGCGTGACCGATATCCCGGCGCTGTTGGATTTCGCACAAAACGAAAAGATTGATCTGACCATCGTCGGCCCGGAAGCGCCGCTGGTGAAAGGCGTGGTCGATACCTTCCGCGCCGCCGGGCTGAAAATCTTCGGCCCAACCGCAGGTGCGGCCCAACTGGAAGGCTCAAAAGCGTTTACCAAAGATTTCCTGGCCCGCCATAAGATCCCTACGGCGGAATACCAGAACTTCACCGAGGTAGAACCTGCGCTGGCGTATCTGCGTGAGAAAGGCGCGCCAATCGTCATTAAAGCGGACGGTCTGGCTGCCGGGAAAGGCGTTATCGTGGCGATGACGCTGGAAGAAGCGGAAGCGGCTGTTCACGATATGCTGGCGGGCAACGCTTTTGGCGACGCGGGTCATCGCATCGTTATCGAAGAGTTCCTCGATGGCGAAGAAGCGAGCTTTATCGTGATGGTAGACGGCGAGCATGTGCTGCCGATGGCCACCAGCCAGGATCACAAACGCGTAGGCGATAAAGATACCGGACCAAACACGGGCGGGATGGGCGCTTACTCCCCCGCGCCGGTAGTAACCGATGAAGTTCATCAGCGCACCATGGAACGTATCATCTGGCCAACCGTGAAAGGCATGGCGGCGGAAGGCAACACCTACACCGGTTTTCTCTACGCGGGCCTGATGATCGACAAACAGGGCAATCCGAAGGTTATCGAATTTAACTGCCGCTTTGGCGATCCAGAAACCCAGCCGATTATGCTGCGCATGAAGTCCGATCTGGTTGAGCTCTGCCTGGCGGCCTGTGAAGGCAAACTGGACGAGAAAACGTCAGAGTGGGATGAACGCGCTTCTCTCGGCGTGGTGATGGCTGCGGGTGGATATCCGGGTGATTACCGCACCGGTGACGTGATCCACGGCCTGCCGCTGGAAGAAGTGGCAGGCGGCAAAGTGTTCCACGCGGGCACGAAACTGGCGGATAACGAGCAGGTAGTGACCAGCGGCGGGCGCGTACTGTGCGTCACCGCGCTGGGTCATACCGTGGCAGAAGCGCAGAAACGCGCTTATGCCTTAATGACCGATATTCACTGGGACGACTGCTTCTGCCGGAAAGATATCGGCTGGCGCGCTATCGAACGCGAGCAGAACTAACGCGACAGTTTTGCCAATAGCGTTTTGCGCGTGATCCCTAACTGACGGGCGGCTTCGGTTTTGTTGCCGCCCGTTTTCTCCAGTGCCGCCAGAATCACTTCTTTTTCGACTTCCACCAGCGGCTGAATATCCTGACTTTGCCCCAGCGGGATCGGCGTACTGGCAATCGCCAGCGGCAGCTCGCGTTCGGAAATATATTCCCCGGTCAGCAGCACCACCGACCTTTCCACCGCGTTTTCCAGTTCACGAATGTTTCCCGGCCAGTCGTAGTGGATCAGCAAATCCATCGCCTGTGGCGTAAAGCCTTTTACCGCCTTGCGATTACGCTCGGCAAAACGCTGAAGAAAATGGCTAGCCAGCAGAGGGATATCCTCCCGCCGTTGCCGCAGCGATGGTACTTCAATCGCCACCACATTCAGGCGATAGTAGAGATCCTGGCGAAAACGCCCGGCATTCACCTCTGCGGCAAGATCGCGATGGGTCGCCGCAATCAGCCGGACATCAACCGAGATAGTCTGGTTGCTACCGACACGCTGAACTTCGCGCTCCTGAATCGCACGCAGCAGACGCACCTGCATCATCGGCGAGATATCGCCAATTTCATCGAGAAACAGCGTGCCGCCGTCCGCCTCAACAAAGCGCCCTTCCCGGCGTTTATCGGCTCCAGTAAACGCCCCTTTTTCGTGACCGAACAATTCAGATTCCAGCAAGGATTCGTTGAGTGCCGCACAGTTGAGCGTTACCAGCGGTTTTTCGCTACGTGCGCTACTGGCGTGAATCGCCCTGGCGACCAGCTCTTTACCGGTGCCGGAATCGCCGTGGATCAGCACCGTGGCTTCCGATGGCGCGACGAGGGCGATTTCACTGAGCAGGTGTTGCATCGCCGGGCTTTTACCGACCATACCGAACTGGCTGGCAGTCACCGCAGGCGTTTCAGCATCAATACTGTGCGTATGCGCGAGCGCCTTTTCCAGCGTCGCCTGCAGGGTGTCGAAATCCAGCGGCTTGATGAGATAATCCAGCGCCCCGGTTTTCAGTGCCTCTACCGCCGTCTCGACGCTGGAGTATGCGGTCATAATCAGTACCGGAATCGCCGGATTTAACGCTTTGATCTCTTTTAGCGTGGCAATGCCGTCCATCTCTGCCATTCGCACATCGCAAAGCACAAGATCAAAAACCCGCTCCCGCACCTGCTCCAGCGCCTGTCGCCCGCTGTTCGCCAGCGCGACGTTATAGCCCCAGCCGCGCAGTAAAGCCTGCAAAATAGTGCAGTGGCTAATGTCATCATCCACCACCAGAATATCGATATTATCGTGCGTCATCCTTGTGGGTCCTTACGCGTAATATTGACCGGAAGCCAGAGGGTGAACGTTGAGCCTTTTCCCTCCTGGCTTGCGACCTGAATTGTACCACCGTGTTGTTCAACAATATTATGCACGACCGCCAGCCCCAATCCGGTGCCTTCGGCTTTGGTGGTGAAGTACGGAGTGAAGATGGCTTCAAGCTGATCTGCCGCAATTCCCTTACCGCTGTCGGTAACGCTGATTTTCACGCCCGCGCCGCTTTCGCTGACCGTCACGCTAATCACGCCATGCTGACCAATCGCCTGAATAGCATTGAGATAGAGATTCAACAGGACCTGAGTCAGCCTGTCCGGATCGGCCTGAATTTCCGGTAATGTGTCGTTGGCGGTAAAGCGTAACTGGATCTCCCGGCTGTTTGCATCCTGGCCTACCAGCTGTAATGAGTGGTTAATCAGCGTGTTGAGATCCACCGCCTGCAAAGCCAGATGCGTTGGCTTAACCAGTTCCAGCAGCTCGCTTACCACGCGGTTTAAACGGTCGGCCTCTTTCGCCATCACCTGCGCCAGTTGATGCGCTTCTCCCCCTGCAGGCGCGCGCTCGGCAAAGTATTTCGCCAGTCCTTTAATCGAGGAAAGTGGGTTACGGATTTCGTGGGCAACGCCTGCCGCAAGATGCCCCAGCGCCACTAGCTTCTCTTTGCGCTTCATTTCATCTTGTAGAAGCTGGCGCGAGCGCAGATAGCGGCGATACCAGAAGAATGACAATACGCTTGCCAGCAAGACCGTCGCCAGGGCGAAGAGGATAATCAGGGTGTTTCTCTGCTCACGATCTTCGGCACTCACAATATTACTGGCGTCGAAAGCGATGAAAATTGCTTGTGGTGTCGCGGCATACTGCTGCATATGGCGCATCCGGTGCATTCCAGCAGCAAACATCGGTTGAAACTGGCGATAAATTTCCAGAACAGGCTCGCCGTCTGCGCTATCGATCCGCCGCCACGCTTCTTCATCTCCCGGATGTAACTGCTGCATTTCCTGCGGGGAATAAAGCTGTTTTCCCACCATGCCGGAGTTGCTATGCATCACGATTGTTCCTTGTTCATCCGTGACCGCAAACCAACGTACTCCAGGCTGCCCGGCCATTTCTTCCAGTAAGGCCTGCTGCTGCGCATGATGCATGCGCATCCCCATGCCGACGCGCGAGCCGGATTCAAGAGCGCGAATAAGTACACTGCCTTTTTCCAGCAGCGTTTGTCTGGCGGCGGCAGTCTCGCGCCCATAATCGCGAATCACCGTCACCGCAAACAACCCTACCAGCCCAACAATGACCACGGGGAGGATCGCGCTTAACCATTTAGCTAAGGAGTCTTTAGAACGTTGCATAAAACGCATCTTCTTCTTTGCCTGCTCATCCCTTTCTGACAGCAGAAATCATGCCATCTTTTATCAGCGCTTACCCTGCGCTGTAACACAAAGGCTTAAGTTTCAATGAGTAAAAATGACTCGCTACCCGCAGCAGGCGAGTCATTTTTACTCGTTTATCATGCCAGATTACCCGTCATATCAGCGTTTCATCGTTGGCACGGAAGATGCAATACCCGAAGTAAGACAACCACTGGAGGATTAACCATGAAACGGAACACGAAAATTGCCCTGGTAATGATGGCGCTTTCAGCAATGGCGATGGGATCGACATCTGCATTTGCTCACGGCGGACACGGTATGTGGCAGCAAAATGCCGCGCCTTTGACCAGCGAACAACAGACAGCGTGGCAGAAAATCCATAATGACTTTTACGCTCAAAGCAGCGCACTGCAACAGCAACTGGTGACGAAGCGTTATGAATACAATGCCCTGTTAGCCGCGAACCCACCGGATAGCAGCAAAATTAACGCGGTCGCCAAAGAGATGGAGAATTTGCGTCAGTCGTTAGATGAGTTACGGGTGAAACGGGATATCGCGATGGCTGAAGCGGGTATTCCGCGCGGAGCCGGAATGGGCATGGGCTACGGCGGCTGCGGTGGTGGCGGTCATATGGGTATGGGCCACTGGTAAATCAGAACGTTTTCTCGTTGGGTTGCCAGCGACAGAAATCAGAGTTTGCCACTAACAGTAATTGCGAACCTTCGGGCGCTTCCAGCCATGCCACGCTGACATCAACAGAAGAGCGGCTCTGGCGGCGCTCGATATGCGCTATCGCCTGCGAATCTAAATCAGGTTTAATGGTTTGCCCTTCGCAGGTGGTCACGGTCTGTTCCATCGCATGCCAGCGCCCCTGGCGCAGCACGACTCTCCCCTGACGTAAGGCATCGCTAATCTGGCGGATCTGAGCAGCACGATAACGGTATAAATCGATTTGGTCGTTAGAAAGCTGCTGCTTTTCCCCATCGGATTCACGTTGCATAAAGCTCAGATCACCGCGATCGTCAAAACGCGCGCGAATGTTCACCGGCGGTTTGCTGTAAACATTGATATTGATGAGCGTGAGGTTATCGCCCTGCCAGCGATACTCTCGCGTCGTGGTATCGCCACTGCGCCACGGGCTAAACACGGCAAGCAGATGCACATTATCGCCGCTGTCTTTTCGCCAGATGCGTACCGCGCCCTGGTCTTCAGCAAATCCACTGGCGGTAAAGGGAGGAAGTGAAGAGTTGTGGCTACAGGCAGTGAGAAACAGCGCACCTGCCAGCATCAATGATCGACGCCAGAAAGACAAAAGGGGTGAAACCACCCCTTCGTTAAAACTGTTCACTGCCACGCAATCTTACTTAACTGCGTCTTTCAGTGCCTTGCCAGAAACAAATGCCGGTACGTTAGCTGCGGCAATTTTGATTTCTTTACCGGTCTGCGGGTTGCGGCCAGTACGCTCAGCGCGGTGGTTCACTTTGAAGGTACCGAAACCAACCAGTTGTACAGCATCGCCTTCTTTCAGAGACTCAGTAATTGCAGCCAGAGTGGACTCCAGAGCAGCTTTAGCCTGGGTTTTGGACAGTTCTGCTTTCTCTGCAATTACATCAATCAGTTGAGTCTTGTTCATAAGTTATCCTTACAATGTGTTTATCGCTTGCTAAGCATCGAGTGCGACGGAAATGCCAGAATAGCACTCTCCTGCATACACGCACCGATAGCCACTTTTTTTCGCCCCCCAAATGTAGACCAGACGGGGGGCGAAAGGGAAGACTCCAGGTACGACAAATCAGGCGTTAAATCACGTTTTCTGGTCTTATTGCTGAAAAATTATACCAATATTGCTCTCACCCGCCTCACGCAGGTCTGCCCTAAGGCCTTTTATCAGCTCGATATCGCGTTCTTCGCACTCAGCTAAAAGTCGGAATATTTCCCACTGAATGTCCCATTCTTGCTCTACAGCTGGGTTTTCTTTAAGCTCTTCATCGCTCATTTCGCGACCAGCCTGAGTCATTTCCAGCATCGCAACGGTCGTGATGGAGGTCTTACTCACTTCCACCGCGTGTTCGAGCGTTTCACCACTCAAACGCGAATGGACCAGTTCACTTAACGCCACGCAGGCATCGATTGCCGGATAAACGCCGTACAGATCGAAATCGTCGGCTGAAGGAATCGCTTCTTCAAATTTCTCCAGTTGGCTGTCGAAATTTACTTTTGCGTCTTTAACGGTCAGCGTTTCCCAGATGAGATCGAGAATACGACGGTAAATTTGCCCATCACCAAAACCGGTTTGCTGGCAGAACATGGCGTAATTGGGGTACATGCGTTCGCATAAGCAAGCCATGAAAGTGACATGCTGCCAGCTTTCCAGGCGCTCCAGACGCAGATGAATTGGGTTTTGTAACATGTTGAGTTCTCAAATACGGAAATTATCCGCAGTTTACCTGAATTAGGGCTGATTTGCTGTATAGCGCACGAACGCCGGACGTTCCGAGGCCACCGCGTCCGCCCAGCGCGTTGGCTCCGGCAGACGATAGCCTTTCATGCAGCGTTGTACCCACGCCAGCGCGCTGTCCACGCTGACCCGATGGCCGGTAGCGATAAACAACGGGTTACAGCGCGCTTTGCTGCGCCAGACCCAGGCCAGCTGCTCGCCTTTATCCATCAGTGGGGCCAGCGCGCCCGGTTCGCTGGAGAGCGGTTCGAATTTACCGCAGAGCCGTTTTTTCGCCACGCCGATCGTTGGCACATCCACCATCAAACCAAAATGGCTGGCGACGCCAAGACGGCGAGGATGCGAGATCCCATGACCATCGACAAACACTAAATCCGGCTTTTGCGACAGCATCTCCCACGCTGCCAGCAGCGCAGGATATTCGCGGAAGGAAAGAAAACCTGGAATGTAAGGCATGGTGGTGGCGATGCGGGCAACTTTATACTCCACCAGCTCAAGCGAGGGATATTTCAGCAGCACCATCGCCGCTCGCGTCACTTCTCCGCCCTGCTCAAACCCGACATCGGCTCCGGCGATCAGATCCGGTGGATCTTTATCGAGTCGATCCTCGCGGATCACAGAAGAAGCCAGTTCGATTTGTTGAGCGCGTAATGACGCGAGATCCATAATCACTCCTTAGCGGTGATACTGTTCAGACAGTCGATGCACTGCCTCCACGAACACGCCAGCATGTTCTGGCGGCACATCCTGATGAATGCCGTGACCAAGGTTAAAGACATGACCTTCGCCGTGACCGAAACCTGCAAGTATAGTCGCTACTTCTTCTTCAATGCGGGCAGGCGGCGCGTACAGCATCGACGGATCCATATTACCCTGCAACGCGACTTTATTGCCCACACGGCGGCGCGCATCGGCGATGTCCGTTGTCCAGTCGAGGCCCAGCGCATCGCAACCGGTTTCTGCCATGGCTTCCAGCCACTGTCCGCCGCCTTTGGTAAACAGCGTGACCGGTACGCGGCGACCGTCGTTTTCACGCAGTAAACCATCAACAATTTTATGCATGTAATAAAGCGAGAACTGTTGATAATCGCGCCCGGTAAGCACGCCGCCCCAGGTGTCGAAAATCATCACAGCCTGAGCACCGGCTTTAATCTGCGCATTCAGATACAAAGTGACGCTTTTCGCCAGTTTATCGAGTAGAGCGTGCAGCGCCTGCGGATCGGCATACATCATTTTTTTGATCACGGTGAAGGCTTTGCTGCTGCCGCCTTCCACCATGTAGGTTGCCAGCGTCCACGGGCTGCCGGAAAAACCAATCAGCGGCACTTCGCCTTTCAGTTCGCGACGAATGGTACGCACCGCGTTCATCACGTAACCCAGCTCATCTTCCGGGTCCGGAATTGGCAGTTTATCGACGTCGGCTTTGCAGGTGACTGGCGAGGTAAAACGCGGACCTTCTCCGGCTTCAAAATAGAGCCCTAACCCCATCGCGTCCGGCACGGTGAGGATATCGGAAAAGAGGATCGCCGCATCCAGCGGGTAGCGACGCAGCGGTTGCAAAGTCACTTCGCACGCCAGCTCGGCGTTTTTGCACAGCGACATAAAATCGCCCGCCTGGGCGCGCGTGGCTTTATATTCCGGTAGATAGCGACCCGCCTGGCGCATCATCCATACTGGAGTGACATCAACGGGCTGGCGCAGCAGCGCCCGCAGATAACGATCGTTTTTAAGTTCGGTCATTTTGGCTGTTCCTTAGTGCGTCAGGCGGTCAGTGTATCATCACTCATACTCTGCCCGACACATCGCCACCGTATCTTCTATCAGACGGCGCGCTACGGTGCCGGGCGGCGGGAGTAACGGCAAATCGTCATAGCGATACCAGTTCGCCTCGAGCAATTCTTTCGGGTCGATCACGATGTCGCCGCTGTCATATTCCGCCATAAACGCGGTCATTAAAGACTGAGGAAACGGCCACGGCTGAGAAGTCACGTAACGCAAGTTTTTAACTTTAATTCCGCTCTCTTCCATCACTTCCCGCGCGACTGCCTGCTCGAGGGTTTCGCCCACTTCGACGAATCCGGCAAGTACTGTATGGACACCGTTACGATGGCGGGTATGCTGGGCGAGGAGGATCGAATCATCGCGACGGATGGCAACAATAATGCAGGGGGCGATTTGCGGGTAGTAACGCTCACGGCAATGGCTGCACAGCATCGCCCATTCGGTTTTGCTCGGATACATTTCATGCCCGCAGTAACCACAGTATTTATGCGATCGGTAAAACTCCGCCAGTTGTACGCCTCGTCCGGCCAGTTGAAACAGCCCAACATCGAGATCAATGACCTGACGTACCGACCCCATATCGTGACGCCGCTGCTGTTGTACTAACCAAACAGGTTCCCCCTGCCATTCGCCGATTTGTAGTGCGCGCTGACCCACAAGATCGAAATTTGCCGCTTCGCCATATGGCAATTCTCCCTTCGGCAACCATAATTTTTGTTCATGGCTGACGACCCACCAGCCGTGATCTAATTTTTCAATTATACGATCCATAGCTCTTGCACTACCTTTGCATCACTGGCATGTTTAACATGGTTTTTACATTTCTCACTGAGCAGTTTTTGAATACAAACTTGCGGAGTCAATCATGCTTAACCAGCTCGATAACCTGACGGAGCGCGTCAGAGGAAGTAACAAACTGGTTGATCGCTGGCTACATGTACGTAAGCATCTGCTCGTGGCTTACTACAATCTGGTTGGCATTAAGCCTGGCAAAGAATCGTACATGAGGCTAAACGAAAAAGCCCTTGATGATTTTTGTCAGAGCCTGGTCGATTACTTGTCTGCCGGGCATTTCAGTATTTATGAGCGCATTCTTCATAAGCTGGAAGGCAACGGGCAACTCGCGCGCGCCGCGAAGATTTGGCCGCAACTTGAAGCCAATACTCAACAGATTATGGATTACTATGATTCCAGCCTGGAAACCGCTATCGATCATGATAATTACCTTGAGTTTCAACAGGTTTTATCTGACATCGGCGAGGCGCTGGAAGCGCGCTTTGTGCTGGAAGATAAGCTGATTCTGCTGGTGCTTGACGCCGCCCGCGTCAAACATCCTGCTTGAGTTCTGTGCTGTTAACGCGTAATTTACATTCAATGCCCCATTTGCGGGGCTAATTTCTTGTCGGAGTGCCTTAACTGGCTGAGACCGTTTATTCGGGATCCGCGGAACCTGATCAGGCTAATACCTGCGAAGGGAACAAGAGTTAATCTGCTATCGCATCGCCTTTGCGGCGATCGTCTCTTGCTTCATCCGTCGTCTGACAAGCCACGTCCTTAACTTTTGGAATGAGCTATGTCTGCAACAAAACTGACCCGCCGCGAACAGCGCGCCCACGCCCAACATTTTATCGACACCCTGGAAGGCACCGCCTTTCCCAACTCAAAACGTATTTATATCACTGGCACGCACCCCGGCGTTCGCGTGCCGATGCGTGAGATCCAGCTTAGCCCGACGCTAATTGGCGGTAGCAAAGAACAGCCGCAGTACGAAGAAAACGAAGCGATTCCGGTCTACGACACCTCCGGCCCGTATGGTGATCCGCAGATTGCCATTAACGTGCAGCAAGGGCTGGCAAAACTACGCCAGCCGTGGATCGATGCGCGCGGCGATACCGAAGAACTTACCGTGCGCAGTTCCGATTACACTAAAGCGCGGCTGGCAGATGATGGCCTCGACGAACTGCGTTTTAGCGGCGTACTAACACCAAAACGCGCCAAAGCAGGACGCCGTGTCACCCAACTGCACTACGCCCGCCAGGGCATCATCACGCCGGAAATGGAATTCATCGCCATCCGCGAGAATATGGGCCGCGAGCGCATACGTAGCGAAGTTTTACGCCACCAGCATCCGGGAATGAGCTTTGGCGCACGTCTGCCGGAAAATATCACTGCGGAATTTGTCCGTGATGAAGTTGCTGCCGGACGTGCGATTATCCCGGCCAACATTAATCATCCGGAATCGGAGCCGATGATTATTGGCCGTAACTTCCTGGTAAAAGTTAACGCCAATATCGGCAACTCGGCGGTCACCTCTTCCATCGAAGAAGAAGTGGAAAAGCTGGTATGGTCCACGCGCTGGGGAGCGGATACGGTGATGGATCTCTCCACCGGTCGCTATATTCACGAAACCCGCGAGTGGATTTTGCGTAACAGCCCGGTGCCGATCGGTACAGTGCCGATCTACCAGGCGCTGGAGAAGGTTAACGGGATCGCCGAAGATCTTACCTGGGAAGCGTTCCGCGACACGCTGCTGGAACAGGCCGAGCAAGGTGTGGATTACTTCACTATCCATGCGGGCGTACTGCTGCGCTATGTGCCGATGACCGCAAAACGCCTGACCGGTATCGTCTCTCGCGGCGGTTCGATTATGGCGAAATGGTGCCTCTCCCATCATCAGGAAAATTTCCTCTATCAACACTTCCGCGAAATTTGTGAAATCTGTGCCGCTTATGACGTTTCGCTGTCGCTGGGCGACGGTCTGCGCCCCGGTTCTATTCAGGACGCCAACGATGAAGCGCAGTTTGCCGAGCTGCATACGCTGGGCGAACTGACCAAAATTGCCTGGGAATATGACGTGCAGGTGATGATTGAAGGCCCAGGCCACGTGCCGATGCAGATGATCCGCCGCAATATGACCGAGGAGTTAGAGCACTGCCACGAAGCGCCGTTTTACACTCTGGGGCCGCTAACTACCGATATTGCGCCGGGCTATGACCACTTCACGTCGGGGATTGGTGCGGCGATGATTGGCTGGTTTGGCTGCGCGATGCTCTGTTACGTAACGCCAAAAGAGCATCTGGGTCTGCCCAATAAAGAAGATGTTAAGCAGGGGCTTATCACCTATAAGATTGCCGCCCACGCCGCTGACCTGGCGAAAGGGCATCCGGGCGCGCAAATTCGCGATAACGCCATGTCGAAAGCCCGCTTCGAATTTCGCTGGGAAGACCAGTTTAATCTGGCCCTCGACCCGTTTACCGCCCGCGCTTATCACGATGAAACCCTGCCGCAAGAGTCAGGTAAAGTCGCCCATTTTTGCTCCATGTGTGGGCCGAAATTCTGCTCGATGAAAATCAGCCAGGAAGTGCGTGATTACGCCGCCACGCAAACTATTGAAATGGGAATGGCGGATATGTCGGAGAACTTCCGTGCCAGAGGCGGAGAAATCTACCTGCGTAAGGAGGAAGCGTGATGTATCAGCCTGATTTTCCTCCTGTACCTTTTCGTTTAGGACTGTACCCAGTGGTGGACAGCGTACAGTGGATCGAACGTCTGTTGGATGCAGGCGTACGTACTCTCCAGCTACGCATCAAAGATCGGCGCGATGAAGAGGTGGAAGCCGATGTCGTGGCGGCAATTGCGCTGGGCCGCCGCTATAACGCGCGATTGTTTATCAACGATTACTGGCGGCTCGCGATCAAGCATCAGGCGTATGGCGTCCATTTGGGGCAGGAAGATTTGCAAGCCACCGATCTCAATGCCATCCGCGCGGCAGGCCTGCGGCTGGGTGTTTCGACACATGACGATATGGAAATCGACGTCGCGCTGGCAGCACGCCCCTCTTATATCGCGCTGGGACATGTGTTCCCGACGCAAACCAAACAGATGCCTTCTGCACCGCAGGGGCTGGAACAGCTGGCACGGCATGTTGAGCGACTGGCGGATTATCCCACCGTGGCGATTGGCGGTATCAGTCTGGCACGCGCGCCTGCGGTGATAGCAACGGGTGTCGGCAGTATCGCCGTCGTCAGCGCCATTACTCAAGCCGCAGACTGGCGTTTGGCAACGGCACAGTTGCTGGAAATTGCAGGAGTTGGCGATGAATGACCGTGATTTTATGCGTTATAGCCGCCAAATCCTGCTCGACGATATCGCTCTTGACGGGCAGCAAAAACTGCTCGACAGCCAGGTGCTGATTATCGGTCTTGGCGGGCTGGGTACACCTGCTGCGCTATACCTGGCGGGCGCTGGCGTCGGGACGCTGGTACTGGCAGATGACGACGATGTGCATTTAAGCAATCTGCAACGACAAATCCTCTTTACCACTGAAGATATCGATCGCCCGAAATCGCAGGTCAGCCAACAGCGACTGACACAGTTGAATCCCGACATTCAACTGACAGCATTACAACAACGGTTAACGGGTGAGGCGTTAAAAGATGCGGTTGCACGGGCCGATGTGGTGCTCGACTGTACCGACAATATGGCGACTCGCCAGGAGATTAATGCCGCCTGCGTGGTACTCAACACGCCGCTTATCACCGCCAGCGCGGTCGGATTTGGCGGTCAGTTGATGGTACTGACGCCGCCCTGGGAGCAGGGGTGTTACCGCTGCCTGTGGCCAGATAACCAGGAGCCAGAACGCAACTGCCGCACGGCGGGCGTGGTTGGCCCGGTGGTCGGGGTGATGGGCACTTTGCAGGCACTGGAAGCCATTAAGTTATTAAGCGGTATAGAGACGCCTGCGGGAGAACTCCGACTGTTCGATGGTAAGTCTAGCCAGTGGCGCAGCCTGGCGTTGCGCCGCGCCAGTGGTTGCCCGGTATGCGGAGGAAGCAATGCAGATCCTGTTTAACGATCAACCGATGCAGTGCGCCGCCGGGCAAACTGTTCACGAACTACTGGAGCAACTCGACCAACGACAAGCGGGCGCGGCTCTGGCGATTAATCAGCAAATCGTCCCGCGTGAGCAGTGGACGCAACATATCGTGCAGGATGGCGACCAGATCCTGCTTTTTCAGGTTATTGCAGGGGGTTGAGATGTTACGTATTGCGGACAAAACGTTTGATTCACATCTGTTTACCGGCACAGGGAAATTCGCTTCTTCACAACTGATGGTGGAGGCGATCCGCGCTTCCGGCAGCCAGCTGGTGACACTGGCGATGAAACGTGTCGACTTGCGCCAGCACAACGACGCTATCCTCGAACCGCTTATCGCGGCGGGTGTGACCCTGCTGCCAAATACTTCCGGGGCGAAAACAGCGGAAGAAGCCATTTTCGCCGCCCATCTGGCACGTGAAGCGTTAGGCACAAACTGGTTAAAATTAGAGATTCACCCTGACGCCCGCTGGCTGTTGCCCGATCCCATCGAAACTCTGAAAGCCGCCGAAATGCTGGTACAACAGGGATTTGTCGTGCTGCCTTACTGCGGGGCCGATCCGGTATTGTGTAAACGTCTGGAAGAAGTCGGCTGTGCAGCGGTGATGCCGCTCGGCGCGCCGATTGGCTCGAATCAGGGACTGGAAACCCGTGCCATGCTGGAGATTATTATCCAGCAGGCCACAGTTCCGGTGGTTGTCGATGCTGGCATCGGCGTTCCCAGCCATGCCGCGCAGGCCCTGGAAATGGGGGCCGACGCGGTGTTAGTGAATACGGCGATTGCCGTAGCGGACGATCCCGTCAACATGGCGAAGGCATTTCGTCTGGCGGTAGAAGCAGGCCTGCTGGCACGTCAGTCCGGACCGGGCAGCCGCAGTCATTTTGCTCATGCCACCAGCCCGCTGACTGGATTTCTGGAGGCATCGGCATGAAAACCTTCAGCGATCGCTGGCGACAACTGGACTGGGATGACATCCGCCTGCGTATCAACGGCAAAACGGCTGTTGACGTAGAGCGGGCGCTAAATGCCTCGCAATTCACCCGCGACGATATGATGGCGCTGTTATCGCCAGCCGCCAGTGGCTATCTGGAACAACTGGCCCAACGGGCGCAGCGTCTGACCCGTCAGCGATTTGGCAACACAGTTAGTTTCTACGTCCCGCTTTATCTTTCCAATCTTTGCGCTAACGACTGCACGTACTGCGGATTTTCCATGAGTAATCGCATCAAGCGCAAAACGCTGGATGAAGCGGATATTGCCAGGGAAAGCGCCGCTATACGGGAGATGGGCTTTGAACATCTGCTATTAGTCACTGGTGAACATCAGGCGAAAGTGGGGATGGATTACTTTCGTCGTCATCTCCCCGCCCTGCGTGAACAGTTCTCTTCACTACAAATGGAAGTGCAACCGCTGGCGGAGACGGAATACGCCGAGTTAAAGCAGCTTGGTCTGGATGGCGTGATGGTTTATCAGGAGACATATCACGAGGCGACTTATGCCCGCCATCATCTGAAAGGAAAAAAACAGGACTTCTTCTGGCGGCTGGAAACGCCGGATCGGCTGGGGCGTGCGGGGATTGATAAGATAGGCCTCGGCGCGCTAATTGGCCTTTCCGACAACTGGCGCGTTGACTGCTATATGGTTGCCGAACATTTGCTATGGCTGCAACAGCATTACTGGCAAAGCCGTTACTCTGTCTCCTTTCCGCGCCTGCGCCCGTGTACTGGCGGCATTGAGCCTGCGTCGATTATGGATGAACGCCAGTTAGTGCAAACCATCTGCGCCTTCCGACTGCTTGCACCGGAGATTGAACTGTCACTCTCCACGCGGGAATCACCGTGGTTTCGCGATCGCGTTATTCCGCTGGCGATCAATAACGTCAGCACCTTCTCGAAAACGCAGCCAGGTGGCTATGCCGATAATCACCCCGAGTTGGAACAGTTCTCACCGCACGACGATCGCAGACCGGAAGCGGTTGCTGCCGCGTTAACCGCTCAGGGTTTGCAGCCGGTATGGAAAGACTGGGACAGCTATCTGGGACGGGCCTCGCAAAGACTATGAGACGGAATGTAAGAACGTAAATTTATTCCGAGCCGCTACGGAAGATGAAAAACGCAAGGTTGTTGAAAGCGTTGTGTTTTTTTATGGTAGTGCCGTCAGCAGGAATGTTGTCCAGGGCGAAAAGCTTCTTCCTCGTTTCGCCCTGCCTTTCTTAAAAATTCCGTAATGCAAAGTCTGAAGCCATCGCCTGTTGAGCAATGAAAGAGATCTGATTGTAAGAGAGTAAATACTCAACTATGATAGAGACGAAAATAAGAACACATGTTCTCATCTTCCAGGATGCAGCAGACTGAAGAAATTCAGACATCCCGCAACCTGCGATTATCGCAAGGTCAAGGCAAAGTCCGGTAATGGCGTTCTGAATACCAGAGATAATTCTCTGGCGAAACCCACCTTAAGGTGGGTTTTGTTATTTTGAGGGCTGAGGAAGCTGCTTATTTCTCAATAAGTTGTAGGCAATGGTGAAAAATTTCACTGATTTACCTTTCTGTTTTTCAGAAATGGGATAAGCGCGAGTTACATGCAAACGGAGTTTTTTCTTTTCCCTGAAAGCCCTGAACGCAACAAAGTAAAATGCCTTATCTCCTCCGTCTAAGTCCACCTCAATCACGGCATAGCTACCATACCCGGCATGAATAACGTTGCTTTCTGGCAGCGCCAAAATAGTTCTTTTTAAGTGTGTGCGCGCTAAGTTATAACGGTGCTGGCAGAAGGGACGAGATTCTTTAGGCGCGTGGTACATTAACGATTGTTTTTCTTCGTTCGTCTGATGTTCATAATCTTTTGTGAAGCAGTGAAGAGAGTAGGTAACCCAAAAGCGATACTCTAAAGGCTCTTTGCCCTCATGATGCTGAACGTAGACAGCCTGATGAGCATCAAGAAATGATAAATCACGAATATCACCATCCGGATGTCCAAAAGGTCGCCACTTTTCCACTTCCTGTTTCATTCTCGTTCCTTAAGAAAGTTACACAGGAATAGTATCGAATCCTTGCCGAGTTTGACTCAATTAGTTCAGTCAGTTTCAGGATATTAGTCATCTCTACATTGATTATGAGTATTCAGAAATTCCTTAAATATTCTGACAAATGCTCTTTCCCTAAACTCCCCCCATAAAAAAACCCGCCGAAGCGGGTTTTTACGTTATTTGCGGATTAACGATTACTCGTTATCAGAACCGCCCAGACCTGCGTTCAGCAGTTCTGCCAGGCTGGCAGATGCGTCTTCTGCAGTCACCTGCGGTGCAGCCGGAGCTTCACCCGCAGCACGGCGACGCATACGATCCTGGTGGTACGCGTAACCGGTACCTGCCGGGATCAGACGACCCACGATAACGTTCTCTTTCAGGCCGCGCAGTTCGTCGCGTTTGCCCGCAACGGCTGCTTCGGTCAGCACGCGAGTGGTCTCCTGGAACGATGCCGCGGAGATGAAGGACTCGGTTGCCAGAGACGCTTTGGTGATACCCAGCAGATCGCGGGAGTAAGTTGCACCCACTTTGCCGTTCGCTTCCAGTTCGCGGTTTGCGATCTTGACGCGAGAGTATTCAACCTGTTCGCCTTCCAGGAAGTCGGAGCTGCCCGCGTTAACGATGGTAGCTTTACGCAGCATCTGACGAACGATAACTTCGATGTGTTTATCGTTAATCTTAACGCCCTGCAGACGGTATACGTCCTGTACTTCGTTAACGATGTAACGAGTCACAGCATGAACACCACGCAGACGCAGAATGTCGTGCGGCGCTTCCGGACCGTCGGAAATTACGTCACCACGTTCTACACGTTCACCTTCGAACACGTTGAGCTGACGCCATTTCGGAATCATCTCTTCGTACGGATCGCTACCGTCTACCGGGGTGATAACCAGACGACGTTTACCTTTGGTTTCTTTACCGAAGGAAACGATACCGCTGATTTCAGCCAGGATTGCCGGCTCTTTCGGACGACGTGCTTCGAACAGGTCCGCAACGCGCGGCAGACCACCGGTGATGTCCTTGGTACCGCCGGATTCCTGCGGAATACGCGCCAGGGTGTCACCAGAGCTGATCTGTACGCCATCTTCCAGCTGAACAATCGCTTTACCCGGCAGGAAGTACTGCGCAGGCATATCGGTACCTGGGATCAGAACGTCGTTACCCTGAGCATCAACGATTTTCAGTGCCGGACGCAGATCTTTACCACCTGCTGTACGTTCTGCGGAATCCAGAACCACCAGCGAAGACAGACCGGTCAATTCGTCTGTCTGACGAGTAATGGTCTGACCGTCGATCATGTCAGTAAAGCGTACAAAACCGCTTACTTCGGTGATAACCGGCATGGTGTGCGGGTCCCAGTTTGCAACGGTTTCGCCGCCAGCAACCTGTTCGCCATCGCCTTTCGCCAGTACCGCACCGTAAGGTACTTTGTAGCTTTCTTTGGTACGACCGAATTCGTCGATCAGTTTCAGTTCAGTATTACGGGAAGTGATAACCAGTTTACCGCTGGAGTTCACAACCGACTTCACGTTGCTGAGCTTGATGCTACCTTTGTTTTTCACCTGGATGCTGGATTCAGCAGCCGCACGAGATGCCGCACCACCGATGTGGAACGTACGCATGGTCAGCTGTGTACCCGGTTCACCGATGGACTGTGCCGCGATAACACCGATTGCTTCACCTTTGTTGATGATGTGGCCACGCGCCAGGTCACGACCGTAGCAGTGCGCACATACACCAAAGTCGGTGTCACAAGATACAACAGAACGTACTTTTACCGCGTCGACAGAGTTCTCTTCCAGCAGGTCACACCACTGTTCGTGCAGCAGCGTGTTGCGCGGAACGAGGATATCAGCAGTACCCGGCTTCAGAACGTCTTCAGCAGTTACACGACCCAGTACGCGATCGCGCAGCGGCTCTTTAACGTCACCACCCTCGATAACCGGAGTCATCATGATACCTTCATGGGTACCACAATCGTCTTCGGTAACCACCAGGTCCTGCGCCACGTCAACCAGACGACGAGTCAGGTAACCGGAGTTCGCAGTTTTCAGTGCGGTATCCGCCAGACCTTTACGAGCACCGTGGGTGGAGATGAAGTACTGGAGTACGTTCAGACCTTCACGGAAGTTCGCGGTGATTGGCGTTTCGATGATGGAGCCATCCGGCTTCGCCATCAGACCACGCATACCAGCAAGCTGACGAATCTGTGCCGCAGAACCACGCGCACCGGAGTCGGCCATCATGTAGATGCTGTTGAAGGAAACCTGCTTCTCTTCCTGACCGTCACGGTTAATCACGGTTTCAGTTTGCAGGTTATCCATCATCGCTTTGGATACACGATCGTTCGCCGCAGCCCAGATATCGATAACTTTGTTGTAGCGTTCGCCCGCAGTTACCAGACCAGACTGGAACTGCTCCTGAATTTCAGCAACTTCTGCTTCTGCCTCGGAGATGATTTCGTGTTTCTTCTCCGGGATGACCATGTCATCGATACCAACAGATGCACCAGAACGCGCTGCATAGGCGAAGCCGGTGTACATGATCTGGTCCGCAAAAATAACGGTCGGTTTCAGACCGAGAATGCGGTAGCAGGTGTTCAGCATTTTGGAGATTGCTTTTTTACCCAGCGCCTGGTTGACGATGGAGTAAGGCAGACCTTTCGGTACAATCATCCACAGAATGGCACGGCCAACAGTCGTGTCTTTCAGGCTGGTTTTCGCTACTAATTCACCGTTTGCATCTTTTTCATACTCGGTGATACGCACTTTAACGCGCGCATGCAGAGAAGCCAGACCAGAGCGATACAGACGTTCTGCTTCTTTCGGGCCAGTCAGCACCATGCCTTCGCCTTTGGCGTTAACACAGTCACGGGTCATATAGTACAGACCCAGAACAACGTCCTGAGACGGAACGATGATTGGTTCGCCGTTCGCCGGGGACAGGATGTTGTTGGTAGACATCATCAGCGCACGCGCTTCCAGCTGGGCTTCCAGCGTCAGCGGTACGTGAACAGCCATCTGGTCACCATCGAAGTCGGCGTTATATGCCGCACAAACCAGCGGGTGCAGCTGGATAGCTTTACCTTCGATCAGTACCGGTTCAAATGCCTGGATACCCAGACGGTGCAGAGTCGGTGCACGGTTCAGCAGTACCGGGTGTTCGCGGATAACTTCGTCCAGGATATCCCAAACGACAGCTTCTTCGCGCTCAACCATTTTCTTCGCAGCTTTAATGGTGGTAGCAAGACCACGCAGTTCCAGCTTGCCGTAGATGAACGGTTTGAACAGCTCCAGCGCCATTTTCTTCGGCAGACCGCACTGATGCAGACGCAGGTATGGACCTACGGTGATTACAGAACGACCGGAGTAGTCAACACGCTTACCGAGCAGGTTCTGACGGAAACGACCCTGTTTACCTTTGATCATGTCGGCCAAAGATTTCAGAGGACGCTTGTTAGAACCGGTGATCGCACGACCGCGACGACCGTTATCCAGCAGGGCGTCTACCGCTTCCTGCAGCATACGTTTTTCGTTACGTACGATGATGTCCGGCGCAGCCAGATCCAGCAGACGTTTCAGACGGTTGTTACGGTTAATGACGCGACGATACAGATCGTTCAGGTCAGAAGTCGCGAAACGACCACCATCCAGCGGAACCAGCGGACGCAGATCTGGCGGCAGTACCGGCAGAACGGTCAGGATCATCCACTCTGGTTTGTTACCAGACTGAACGAACGCTTCCAGCAGTTTGATACGCTTGGTCAGCTTTTTACGCTTGGTTTCGGAGTTGGTTTCGTTCAGCTCTTCACGCAGCTGTTCGCACTCTTGCTCCAGATCCATGCTCTTCAGCAGAGCCTGGATTGCTTCCGCCCCCATCTTCGCGTCGAATTCGTCACCGAACTCTTCCAGCGCGTCCAGATACTGCTCTTCAGTCAGGATCTGCTGACGTTCCAGGTTGGTCATACCGCCTTCGATAACCACATAGGATTCAAAGTACAGTACGCGTTCGATATCGCGCAGCGGCATATCGAGCAGCAGACCGATACGGGACGGCAGCGATTTCAGGAACCAGATGTGCGCAGTCGGGGAAGCCAGTTCGATGTGGCCCATACGCTCACGGCGTACTTTAGTCTGGGTCACTTCAACGCCGCACTTCTCACAGATGACGCCACGGTGTTTCAGGCGCTTGTACTTACCGCACAGGCACTCGTAATCTTTTACCGGCCCAAAGATACGGGCGCAGAAAAGGCCGTCACGTTCTGGTTTGAACGTACGGTAGTTGATGGTTTCCGGCTTTTTAACTTCACCGAAAGACCATGAACGGATCATGTCTGGCGAAGCCAGAGCAATTTTGATCGCATCAAACTCTTCGGTTTTAGTCTGCGCTTTCAGAAACTTTAATAAATCTTTCACGGATTTGCTCCCGTCGGAGTTAGCACAATCCGCTGCCGGGTTTTAACCCGACAGCAGTGACCTGTTTGAGCGAGAATTACTCGTCTTCCAGTTCGATGTTGATACCCAGCGAACGAATCTCTTTCAACAATACGTTGAAGGATTCTGGCATGCCCGGCTCCATCTGATGGTTGCCGTCCACGATGTTTTTATACATCTTGGTACGACCGTTCACGTCATCAGACTTAACGGTGAGCATTTCCTGCAGGGTGTATGCTGCGCCGTATGCTTCCAGCGCCCACACTTCCATCTCCCCGAAACGCTGACCACCGAACTGTGCCTTACCACCCAGCGGCTGCTGAGTAACCAGGCTGTAAGAACCGGTGGAACGCGCGTGCATCTTGTCGTCGACCAGGTGGTTCAGTTTCAGCATGTACATGTAACCAACGGTTACCGGACGCTCGAACTGTTCACCAGTGCGACCATCGTACAGGCGGATCTGACCGGAAGTCGGCAGGTCGCCAAGTTTCAGCAGCTCTTTAATTTCTGCTTCTTTCGCACCGTCGAACACCGGCGTTGCGATTGGCATACCTTTGCGCAGGTTTTCAGCCAGACGCATAACTTCTTCATCGCTGAAGGTACTCAGGTCAACTTTCTGACGAACGTCAGCGCCCAGATCGTACGCACGCTGGATGAATTCGCGCAGTTTCGCGACTTCTTGCTGCTGTTTCAGCATGGCGTTGATCTTGTCGCCGATACCTTTCGCAGCCATACCCAGGTGGGTTTCGAGGATCTGACCGATGTTCATACGAGACGGTACGCCCAGCGGGTTCAGTACGATGTCTACCGGCGTACCGTTTTCATCGTAAGGCATATCTTCGATCGGGTTGATCTTAGAAATTACACCCTTGTTACCGTGACGACCTGCCATCTTGTCACCAGGCTGGATACGGCGTTTAACCGCCAGATATACCTTAACAATCTTCAGCACGCCCGGTGCCAGATCGTCGCCCTGGGTGATTTTGCGGCGTTTCGCTTCGAGTTTCTTCTCGAACTCGTGTTTCAGTTCGTCATACTGCTCAGCCAGCTGTTCCAGCTGATTTTGTTTCTCTTCGTCTGTCAGGCCCAGCTCCAGCCAGCGATCGCGCGGCAGTTTGTCGAGCTTCTCAGCTTCAACGCCACCGGCTACCAGCACAGCACGGATACGGCTGAACAGACCCGCTTCGAGGATCTGCAGTTCTTCAGACAGGTCTTTCTTCGCCTGTTTGAGCTGCATTTCTTCGATTTCCAGCGCACGTTTGTCTTTTTCTACGCCATCGCGAGTAAAGACCTGAACGTCGATAACCGTACCGGATACACCGTTTGGTACGCGCAGAGAAGAGTCTTTAACGTCAGAGGCTTTCTCACCGAAGATCGCACGCAGCAGTTTTTCTTCTGGGGTCAGCTGAGTTTCACCTTTCGGCGTTACCTTACCAACCAGAATGTCGCCACCGGTCACTTCCGCACCAATGTAAACGATACCGGATTCATCCAGTTTGGAGAGCGCAGCTTCACCCACGTTCGGGATGTCAGCGGTGATCTCTTCCGGCCCCAGCTTGGTGTCACGGGACACACACGCCAGTTCCTGAATGTGGATGGTGGTGAAACGGTCTTCCTGAACAACACGCTCGGATACGAGGATGGAGTCTTCGAAGTTGTAACCATTCCACGGCATGAACGCTACGCGCATGTTCTGACCAAGCGCCAGTTCACCGAGGTCGGTGGACGGACCGTCTGCCAGCACGTCGCCACGTTCAACCGGTTCACCCAGAGACACACACGGCATCTGGTTGATACAGGTGTTCTGGTTAGAACGGGTGTATTTGGTCAGGTTGTAGATGTCGATACCTGCTTCACCCGGATACATCTCGTCTTCGTTAACTTTGATAACGATACGGGAAGCATCCACGTACTGAACGACACCACCACGTTTAGCTACCGCAGTTACACCGGAGTCAACGGCAACAGCACGTTCCATACCAGTACCAACCAGCGGCTTATCAGCGCGCAGAGTCGGAACGGCCTGACGTTGCATGTTCGCACCCATCAATGCACGGTTGGCGTCATCGTGTTCCAGGAACGGGATCAGGGACGCACCGACGGATACCACCTGCTGGGTGGATACGTCCATGTAGTCAACCTGGTCGCGGCTGAACAAGCTGGATTCGCCTTTGCTACGGCAAGTTACCAGGTCTTCTACGAAGTGGCCTTCTTCATCCAGGTTGGAGTTCGCCTGGGCGATAACGTAGTTGCCTTCTTCGATAGCAGACAGGTAGTGAATTTCGTCAGTTACAACACCGTCGGTCACTTTACGATACGGAGTCTCAAGGAAGCCGTATTCGTTAGTCTGTGCGTACACGGACAGAGAGTTGATCAGACCGATGTTCGGACCTTCAGGGGTTTCGATTGGACATACGCGACCGTAGTGAGTCGGGTGTACGTCTCGAACTTCGAAGCCTGCACGTTCACGGGTCAGACCGCCTGGGCCGAGTGCGGAGATACGACGTTTGTGCGTAATCTCAGACAGCGGGTTGTTCTGGTCCATAAACTGAGACAGCTGGCTGGAACCGAAGAACTCTTTCACTGCTGCGGAAATCGGCTTGGCGTTGATCATATCCTGAGGCATCAGGGTATCCAGATCGCCCAGAGACAGACGCTCTTTCACCGCACGCTCTACACGTACCAGGCCAACGCGGAACTGGTTTTCCGCCATTTCGCCAACGGAACGGATACGACGGTTGCCGAGGTGGTCGATATCATCGACTTCGCCTTTACCGTTACGGATATCGATGAGCTTTTTCATAACATCAATGATGTCGTCTTTGCTCAGGATACCGGAACCTTCGATTTCTTCGCGCAGCAGAGAACGGTTGAACTTCATACGACCAACCGCAGACAAGTCATAACGGTCTTCGGAGAAGAACAGGTTCTCGAACAGGCTTTCAGCTGCTTCACGAGTCGGCGGCTCGCCAGGGCGCATCATGCGGTAGATTTCTACCAGTGCGCTCAGACGGTCGTTAGTTGGGTCGACACGTAAGGTTTCAGAGATATATGGGCCGTGATCCAGATCGTTGGTGAACAGCGTTTCGATACGCTTGTGACCAGACTGGCTCAGCTTAGCCAGCAGATCCAGGCTCAGCTCCATGTTCGCTGCGCAGATCAGCTCGCCGGTAGACTCATCAATATAGTCTTTAGCAACCACTTTACCTGCGATGTACTCAACCGGGACTTCGATCAGTTTGACGTCGTCTTTTTCCAGCTGGCGAATGTGGCGCGCAGTGATACGGCGGCCTTTTTCTACGTACACTTTACCGTTAGCTTCGATGTCAAAAGATGCGGTTTCACCACGCAGGCGTTCCGGCACCAGTTCCATCTGCAGCTTGTTATCACGGATTTCAAAGATAACTTTTTCAAAGAACAGGTCGAGGATCTGCTCTGTGGTGTAGTTCAGGGCGCGCAGAATGATGGTCGCAGGCAGTTTACGGCGACGGTCGATACGTACGAACAGGTTGTCCTTCGGATCGAATTCGAAGTCCAGCCAGGAACCACGGTAAGGGATGATACGCGCGTTATACAGCACTTTACCCGAAGAGTGGGTTTTACCTTTGTCGGAGTCAAAGAAGACGCCCGGACTACGGTGCAGCTGGGAAACGATAACACGCTCAGTACCGTTGATAACAAAGGTACCGTTGTCTGTCATGAGCGGAATTTCGCCCATGTAGACTTCTTGTTCTTTAATGTCTTTTACGGTGCCTTCCGGCGCTTCGCGCTCATAGATCACCAGACGCAGTTTAACGCGCAGCGGTGCGGAATAGGTCACGCCACGGATTTGACATTCCTGGACGTCAAACACCGGTTCGCCAAGGCGGTAGCTGACGTATTGCAGCTCGGAATTACCGCTGTAGCTCTGAATCGGGAATACGGAACGGAAAGCAGCTTCCAGACCATACTGCCCTTCAGGATCTTGCTCGATAAATTTCTGAAACGAGTCAAGCTGGATAGAAAGGAGATAAGGTACATCCAGAACTTGTGGACGTTTACCAAAATCCTTACGAATACGTTTTTTCTCGGTATAGGAGTAAACCATAGGGTTCCTCAGCTCGCTGACAAGTCGACCCATCTGTCCATTGAGCGGACAGTTTGTGCAACACTATTTTGTTGACCGGAAAATGGAACACTTTCCGCAATGCCTGTTGCTATCACGCTTAAACCATTTCATTGCGATTTACACAGAACGGACGTCCTGTCGCAGTATATTAAGTCGTCGATAGAAACAAGCATTGAAAGGCACAGCAGTAGTCAAACAGTGTGAAACGCTACTGGCGCCTTACAGCGCAAAAAGGCTGGTGACTAAAAAGTCACCAGCCATCAGCCTGATTTCTCAGGCTGCAACCGGAAGGGTTGGCTTATTTAACTTCAACTTCAGCGCCAGCTTCTTCCAGAGCTTTTTTCAGTGCTTCTGCGTCGTCTTTGCTCACGCCTTCTTTCAGAGCAGCCGGTGCAGATTCTACCAGGTCTTTAGCTTCTTTCAGACCCAGGCCAGTTGCGCCACGTACTGCTTTGATAACAGCAACTTTGTTAGCGCCAGCAGCTTTCAGAATTACGTCGAATTCAGTTTTTTCTTCAGCAGCTTCAACCGGGCCAGCAGCTACAGCTACAGCAGCAGCAGCGGAAACACCGAATTTTTCTTCCATTGCAGAGATCAGTTCTACAACGTCCATTACAGACATAGCTGCAACTGCTTCAATGATTTGATCTTTAGTGATAGACATTTAAATTGTTCCTGAATATCAGAATAAGTTTATACGTAAGCGAATGCGTTAAAAAGATAACTGCGATTAAGCAGCTTCTTTCGCATCGCGTACAGCAGCCAGAGTACGAACCAGTTTGCCAGCCGAAGCTTCTTTCATGGTTGCCATCAGGCGTGCAATTGCTTCTTCGTAGGTCGGCAGAGTTGCCAGGCGGTCGATCTGAGACGCCGGGATCAGCTCACCTTCAAAGGCAGCGGCTTTGACCTCAAATTTTGCATTCGCTTTCGCGAACTCTTTGAACAGACGAGCAGCAGCGCCCGGGTGTTCCATAGAGTATGCAATCAGGGTCGGACCAACAAACGCGTCTTTCAGGCACTCGAACGGAGTACCTTCAACAGCACGGCGCAGCAGGGTGTTACGAACAACACGCATGTATACGCCAGCTTCGCGACCTGCTTTACGCAGTTCAGTCATTTTATCTACAGTTACGCCACGGGAATCCGCAACTACTGCAGACAGCGCGCCTTTGGCTACTTCGCTGACTTCAGCAACAATCGCTTGTTTGTCTTGAAGATTTAAAGCCATTAGCTTTGCTCCTGGATGTTTGCCAGAGAAAATCTCTGGAACTCACTTCACTCCTCCAAACGGAGAGAGCGTCTTAATTACGGTGAGCAGAAACAAGCCAGAATATAAAAGAATAATCTTAGCGTTCTGTCACCGTCTACGCAGGGGATTAAGTTTCTTGCGAAACTCCTGCGGTCTTCGACGGAGGCCTGGATAGGCCAGGCTCCAACGAACAAATCTTTTCTATCCGTCGCTATTCAACTTGTGGCGGCGTTGGCTTCCTTCATTCGCACCAGTCACATAGTTAGCTATGCTCCTGGCGACTCACTCAGTTGCCGCCTTGCCACAACCCGAATATCTCGGATATACGTCTGCATTAAGCATTATACGTGGGGGTAAGATTGTAGACAAAATCACCGCCCACGTAAAGGCATTAGTTTACAGAAGCGCTCAGGCCAGCCTGGTCAACTGCAACACCTGCACCCATGGTGGTGGAGATGCTAACTTTCTTGATGTACACGCCTTTCGCCTGAGTCGGTTTTGCTTTTTTCAGCGCAACCAGCAGAGCTTCCAGGTTTTCTTTCAGTTTGTCAGCGTCAAAGTCCACTTTACCGATGGTGGTGTGGATGATGCCGTTTTTGTCGTTACGGTAACGAACCTGGCCAGCTTTAGCGTTTTTAACCGCTTCAGCAACGTTCGGTGTTACAGTACCCACTTTCGGGTTTGGCATCAGGCCGCGCGGACCCAGAACCTGGCCCAGCTGGCCAACAACGCGCATTGCATCCGGAGAAGCAATAACAACGTCAAAGTTCATTTCGCCTTTCTTGATCTGGTCAGCCAGATCTTCCATACCTACCAGTTCTGCGCCTGCAGCTTTAGCAGCTTCAGCGTTTGCACCTTGGGTAAATACGGCTACGCGAACGGAACGGCCAGTACCGTGCGGCAGTACAGTTGCACCACGTACGTTCTGGTCAGATTTACGAGCGTCGATGCCGAGGTTAACAGCTACGTCCACGCTTTCTACGAATTTAGCAGTCGCCAGCTCTTTCAGCAGTGCGATAGCTTCGTTGATGTCGTACTGTTTGGTTGCATCAACTTTCTCGCGGATAACACGCATGCGCTTGGTCAGTTTAGCCATTTCTTAGTCCTCCACTACCAGGCCCATGGAACGTGCAGTACCTTCGATGGAGCGAGTCATCGCTTCAATGTCGGCACCAGTCATGTCGGCAGCTTTGGTCTGCGCGATTTCCTGCAGCTGAGCGCGGGAAATTTTACCCACTTTGTCTTTGTTCGGCTTACCGGAACCAGACTTGATACCAGCCGCTTTTTTCAGCAGAACTGCTGCCGGCGGGGTCTTGGTAACGAAAGTGAAAGAACGGTCAGCGTAAACGGTGATTACTACCGGAATCGGCAGACCTTTTTCGATGGAATCAGTTTTTGCGTTGAACGCTTTGCAGAATTCCATGATGTTTACGCCCTGCTGACCCAGAGCCGGACCTACTGGCGGACTCGGGTTAGCCATACCAGCTGCAACCTGCAGCTTGACATAGGCTTGTACTTTCTTAGCCATTATAAATTCCTCAAGTTGGGTAATAACGCCTCTGAGAGGCTCCCCGTGATATAAAAAATCGTTTTACGGGCAAGGCCCATAAAAACAAAAGGCGCGAAATTGTATTCCAATCTCACGCCTTGTGCAACGATTAAATCGCCGCTTTTTTGATCGCTGGGTTAGGCTTTTTCAACCTGGCTGAAGTCCAGCTCTACCGGGGTCGCACGACCGAAGATAGAAACAGACACTTTCAGACGAGATTTCTCGTAATCCACTTCTTCAACAACACCGTTGAAGTCAGCGAACGGACCATCATTAACACGGACCATTTCACCCGGTTCAAACAGCGTTTTCGGACGCGGCTTATCACCAACCTGCTGCAGGCGGTTCATAATCGCATCGACTTCTTTATCGCTGATTGGCGCAGGACGATCGGAAGTACCGCCGATGAAGCCCATCACACGCGGTACGCTGCGCACCAGGTGCCAGCTCGCGTCGTTCATCACCATCTGAACGAGGACGTAGCCAGGGAAGAATTTACGTTCGCTTTTGCGACGCTGACCGCCACGGATTTCAACCACTTCTTCGGTTGGTACCATGACTTCACCAAACAAATCTTCCATGTTGTGTAATTTGATATGCTCACGCAGCGACGTTGCTACGCGGCCTTCAAAACCGGAAAACGCCTGAACGACGTACCAGCGCTTTTTAGGAGCTTCAGACATCTCAGAACCTCAGGCCAGTGATAAAGGATACCAGGCGAACCAGAATACCATCCAGTCCCCACAGGATCAGTGACATTACTGCGGTAACCGCAGCCACAATCAGCGTGGTGTGCAATGTTTCCTGGCGAGTCGGCCAAATGACCTTACGGACTTCGGTACGCGCTTCACGGGCAAAAGCAACGGTAGCTTTACCTTTTGTCGTTAACAGCGCGACACCACCCGCTGCAGCAATCAGAATTACTACGGCCAGCGCACGCAGCGGCAGCATAATGTCGCGATAAAGGTAGTTGCCGACAATCGCCACCAGGAGCAATGCCACCACAACGACCCACTTCATCGCTTCCAGGCCGCGCCCGCTTCCTTGAGCTTCGGTATTCGCACTCATAAACCAACCTGTCAGAAGTTTTCTACAAACATTTTCACCCCGCGATCGCGAGGCAAACCAAATCGAAACGCGTATTAGCTTTTCGGATTATACGCCCTCAACAGAGCCTGTCTCAGCAATGATTATGACAAAGAAAATCACTGATGAGCCAGGTTCTGGTACGAAAGCGTGCAAAAAGGGCATCAAATGATGCCCTTTTAGTGCGCATTGCGTCAAATGTTATCGGCAATTAGCTCAGAACTTTTGCTACAACGCCCGCGCCAACGGTACGGCCGCCTTCACGGATTGCGAAACGCAGACCGTCGTCCATCGCGATCGGGTGGATCAGGGTAACAACCATTTTGATGTTGTCGCCCGGCATTACCATCTCTACGCCTTCCGGCAGTTCGATGGTACCAGTCACGTCAGTAGTACGGAAGTAGAACTGCGGACGGTAGCCTTTGAAGAACGGAGTATGACGACCGCCTTCATCTTTGGACAGAATGTACACTTCAGATTCGAACTTGGTGTGCGGCTTGATGGTGCCCGGCTTAGCCAGTACCTGACCACGTTCGATTTCTTCACGTTTGATACCACGCAGCAGAACACCTACGTTCTCACCAGCACGGCCTTCGTCCAGCAGTTTGCGGAACATTTCAACGCCAGTACAGGTAGACTTCTGAGTCTCTTTGATACCAACGATTTCAACTTCTTCACCAACTTTGATGATACCGCGTTCTACACGACCGGTAACAACGGTACCACGACCGGAGATGGAGAATACGTCTTCGATCGGCAGCAGGAACGGCTTGTCAATCGCACGCTCTGGTTCCGGAAT
>NZ_SJWV01000369.1:0-1725 GCF_004352695.1 Escherichia sp. KCJ4928 | reverse complement strand
AGCCAACATTGCCCCGGAATTATTTATGATGAGAAGCAGCACGTTGAAAACCAGGAAAAGGGTTTACCAACCAATTTTTTATATATAGATGAAGAGTTTGAATATCTTTCTAAAAGTGTCAAAAATTACATAAAGTTAGGTGAAGTAGAGGAATACCACAAGCGTTATAAGTGCCGTATACGTAAGCCTTGGTTCAAGGTCCCATCTGTATATAGCACAGAGATTGGAATGTTAAAGCGTTGTCACGATGCGCCACGCTTAATTCATAACAGAGTTAGAGCATATACCACTGATACTGCATATAGAGTTTCTTCAACAGTTACTAGTACTGAGAACTTAGTGTGTAGTTTTTTGAACCCTATAACGGTCATTACAGCCGAACTCGAAGGACGCTTTTACGGCGGTGGCGTTCTTGAACTTGTCCCATCCGAGATAGAAAAACTATATATCCCTATCGTTGAAGGATTAGAACATAACGTTGAAGAACTTAACCTATTGATTAAAGATGGTCAAATAGAGAGGGTAATTCGACAACAAGGTTCACTAATCTTAGGCACGCTTGGTTTCACTCAAGAAGAAAATGAAAAACTTGTAGAAATATGGAAGAAGCTTAGAGATAGAAGGCTACGTAAGTAGGGTTTAAAAAGTCGGGGGCTCATAAAAAATCAATGCAGCTTTTAGCTGCATTGATTTTATCTGGTAACCTTATAGGTTTTTGTATAGATCTTCTACTGTTGGAATCTCGGAATCTAAATCCCCCAAGTCAAAAAGATTCTTAATCAAATAATCCATTTGGATTTTTTCTTGTTCAAATTGCCTTTCGAATATGATTTTATCTCTATCAGCTGATTTTTGAGTTTGGCTATACAGTTTATTCAAATACTGTTGCTTTGAACTGATCGTATCATGTATTTCTTTCTGTTTTGGATCATCAAAATCAATAGTAGGAATAGGCATTCTAGTTTGAACTTTTGTCCCACGAGCAACAAATCTACCTCTAAAAATATCACCATATATTGAAGCAAACCACTCAAGGTACTTTGATGTAAGGATTGCTTGGATATAATAGATAGAGTATCTAACGTTATTAGGAATGTTGATAATGCTATAGCCCGCAGTGCCTCCAGAAGAAACAAAAGTTCTATGGTTATCAATGCTGTACTTATATCCATTAGATAGAATACCAACAATCAGCTTCTGATCAACATCGCAGTTTTCTAATGCTTGGCTACGCCCGTATCTGTACCATTCATTAGGCCCAGTTGGGTCAGGCTTAATAGAGCGTTTCTTATCATTCAAATGGACTTTTACAACCTGCAGGAACTCAAATAACTTAGGATATTGACGTTTTAGTTCATCGTATTCAATGAACTGGATTCTTTCACCCACTTTCTTGTATGGGTAAACAACAAATGAATTAGGTTCAACGTCTTTATAAGTATAGAAACTATCATCACCTGAACGATTCGTTTCGAAGTAAGGGCGAGTTAATTCCTTTTCAATGTGGTATTCAATTCCATCATATTCAAAATAAATAAAACCATTTTCAGATTTGATTTCTTTATGAATGTAGTATTTATTTGCACTTGTCTGAATGCCATTTGCAACATTACTTTTTCCTACAATGTTACCTAGCTGTTCAGATTTTGAAAACATTAGCTTCAAAATGTCATTGATTTTCTTTTCTAGAACCCAAGTGTCAGAATCAAGAGAACTGGTTTGATA
>NZ_SJWV01000368.1:0-1728 GCF_004352695.1 Escherichia sp. KCJ4928 | reverse complement strand
AAATATGACTGAACTCGCGCAATTACAGGCCAGTGCCGAACAGGCAGCGGCCTTATTGAAAGCAATGAGCCATCCTAAACGATTGCTGATTCTGTGCATGCTTAGCGGTTCCCCCGGCACCAGCGCGGGAGAGCTGACGCGCATTACCGGACTGAGTGCCTCTGCGACATCACAGCATCTCGCTCGTATGCGGGACGAAGGGCTTATCGACAGCCAACGGGATGCCCAACGCATTCTATATTCCATTAAAAATGAGGCGGTAAATGCCATTATCGCCACCCTGAAAAATGTCTATTGTCCGTAAGGAGTCACTATGGCTTTGACAACCATTTCGCCGCATGATGCACAAGAATTAATCGCACGCGGCGCAAAGTTAATCGATATTCGTGACGCTGATGAATATCTTCGTGAACATATTCCTGAAGCAGATCTGGCTCCATTATCCGTGCTGGAACAGTCAGGTCTTCCACCTAAATTACGTCGCGAGCAAATTATATTCCACTGCCAGGCAGGTAAACGCACCAGTAATAACGCCGATAAATTAGCAGCGATTGCCGCCCCCGCAGAAATATTTTTACTCGAAGATGGGATTGATGGCTGGAAAAGAGCTGGATTGCCAGTAGCGGTAAATAAATCTCAACCCTTGCCGTTAATGCGCCAGGTGCAGATCGCTGCGGGTGGTTTAATATTAATCGGCGTTGTACTGGGTTATACCGTAAATAGCGGTTTCTTCTTATTAAGTGGCTTTGTTGGTGCCGGGTTACTGTTTGCAGGAATCAGCGGTTTTTGTGGAATGGCAAGGTTGTTAGATAAGATGCCGTGGAACCAACGAACTTGAGAAGCGACGCCGGACGCGCCCTAGCAGCGACATCCGGCCTCAGTAATTAGATCAGGAAATCGTCGAGAGATTTACCTTCTGCCAGCGCCTGAGCAATTGGCTTCGGTGTACGGCCCTGACCGGTCCAGGTTTTAGTTTCACCGTTAACATCGGTGAATTTATATTTCGCCGGACGCGGCTGGCGTTTTTTACCAGCGCGTGGTGCAGCAGCAGAGCTATTACCTAATAACTCTTCCGGGTTAATTCCGTCAGCCTTCATCAGCTCCAGCCAGGTGCTAATTTTTTCCTGACGCTCAGCCAGTTCACGCTGCTGCTGTTCTTCTTCTTCACGTCTTTCTTTAGTGACAACCCTGAATTTTTCGAGCATTTCTTCAAGAACGTCAATGGAGAATTCGCGAGCCATCGCACGGAGGGTGCGAATGTTATTTAAACTTTGTAACATTACGGACATAATAAAGAAAACCTTTTAACGCCAAAACAAAAAAGTATTTCGTCGCGTAGTGTAAGCGATCACTTATTATATTTCCACAAAATTTAATCTATTTACAGTCCTGCGCGAGATTATTTCAGCTGTTATTTTCTGAAACTCTCAGAATAATTTCAAGATTATATATTAGCCATTTTGATGAGTAATTTAGATTATTGGTGAACAGAGTGGCGCTCTCTGCTCGCTAATTCCGCAAGCCTGACAAAACCGAAGTGAATAAAAATGCAATATAACAGAATAAAAGAAAACACCCCTCACTGGTGCTTTCTGCTGTTAATGTACATTTTCTGGCATAAAAAATGCTGTAAATGACACGGTCACGACATACACCGAATTCTCTACGCTTATAGCGTTACCTCACCCCCAAACTTTCATTAGTGAAATTAAAGGCAAGGTCATATCT
>NZ_SJWV01000367.1:0-1754 GCF_004352695.1 Escherichia sp. KCJ4928 | reverse complement strand
GTCACCGGCAGTTTCCACAGACGCGTACCGTCAGCAGATGCCAGCGTCTGTTCAAATTCATCCCGCAGCATGGCCCGCGATCGCACGAGCAGATCATCGCCGTGCTGCCAGATGGTGGTGCCCGGAACATTTCCGGAGAATTTCAGCCGACGCACGGTGGGATCATCGGGAGGAACACCGTCCAGAAAGGCCTGCAGGGTGGCATCATGCAGGGCAATCTTCTCTGATGGTACGGCTACCACAGGACTGGCAGGTCCCTGACGGGGAATGCGCAGATCCAGACGGCTGTCGATCTCCTGACTCAGGGTATTGGTGTCGGTTTCACCACTGGTGATATTCAGAATGACCGGTACAGACAGTCCTTTGAGGTAGACCGTTACATTCCCTGCAGCCCAGGCGCGCAGGGGAGTGACGGAGACCATATTGCCGTTGAACTGCACATCAAAGTGACCGGGTGCCGCGTTATAAGGCGGATCCGACTGAGGCCACGAGGAGCCGTTGATGTCCGTGAACGTTACCACGCTGACGTTATGCAGTGCGGTTCGGACAAGCGGCAGACTGGCCCCGGGTGACAGATTTACCGTGAGGGAGCTGATACGGGGCACCACACTGGTGACAGGTGCGCTGATGGCCCGTTCGTTATCGGCCATTCGTCCCCGCAGTTCCCGAATTTCACCTGCATTCAGGGGGGAATCCAGTGATGCGGCTTCCTGAACAAGGGGAGAGGCAGGTGGCGGCAGGGGGCCTGTGAGTTGTGTGGCTGGCGGGGGGCCGCCTGCGGGGGCGTTCCCGGGAGCCTGTCCTGTCTTTCCGCCAGCCTGTGGGGTTCGTGCGTTCTGCCAGCCCGGGTTATCTGCAGCCGTGACAGTGCCGCACACAATAAGCAGTGCGCCAAGAAGATGATGTATTTGCATGATATGAGTCTCAGGTTCCTGATGCGGCGTTACGGGAAACCATCTGGCTGATTTCCATGCCGCCGGGTTTGATTCGTGGGTCAACGCGCCGGACAGTGATTTCAAAGGTGAAGGCCTGCTCGGGGCGGGTGCTGGTCTGACCGACCAGACGCATCCTGACCGGATACTGGAATTTCCAGAACCAGATGCCGTTTTCCATCTGGCCCTGATTCACCAGCGTGCCGGCCCCGATGGTGGCTGTGAGGTTAAATTTCTCCTTTTTAATGGTGTCCAGAATGTTGGAGGCCTGAAGAGCATTCACATAGCCGGCAAAACCGGCTTCGGAAAAGCGGGGGGCCAGTGTCGTGATTTGTTTCCTGTAGTGGACAAAATCCAGATTAAAAGCTTCGCTCAGCGTCATGCTGCCAAACGTCATGACGTCGCTCTGACTCCAGGCTGGCTGACTGGTGGGGGCCAGGCGGACCAGCCGGCCATTGTCGGTGGCAAAGTATTCACGCGTTACGTTGCTGTTATGCCAGTACTGTATGATATTGCCGGTCAGACTGATGACGAGAGCTGCGCTGCTACACAGCAAGGCTCTGACCAGTCCGGGAACCAGTGCGGCCCGTTGTTCTGACTGTGCAATGGTACTGAGCGTTTGTTTATAAATATCTCCGCTGTTATCTGTTTCCGGAGAGACAGGGGATGTGGGGTGTGCTTCGCTCATGGGGCTCCTGTTCAGAGGTTATAGTCTTTCCAGGGGTCGATATTCCCCGGCAGATGTTCATTCACCCGATCCACGACGGCATCACAGACCTGGTTTTCCAGATCGCGAAGGATTTTGTCCAGGCTGGGGAATTG
>NZ_SJWV01000366.1:0-1762 GCF_004352695.1 Escherichia sp. KCJ4928 | reverse complement strand
GGCGGCGGGTTGTTCCGGTCTGTCGGCCCGGGGGGCTTCAGCTTTTGCCGTGACCGGCGCTTCCGGATGCGGTGTTTCAGCCGTACTGCCTGCTGTTTGTTCAGCCTCTGCCTTCGGTGACACAGGGGGAGCCGGTTGGGCCATTGTTGTCTCTTCCGGTGACTGGCGGTTGAGTTCCGGCGTGGGTCTGTGGGTGACAATGGCATCATGCGCCATCTCTTTTTCCTTGCGGAGTTTTTCCAGTGCTGCCCGCTGGGCCGGGAGTTTCATGCGAACCTTGATGTCGTATTCGACAATCAGCTGCATGGCTTTTTGCTTAAAGGCATCACTGCCGGTCAGCTCGATAACGCCGCCATAGAAGTTGGTGGCCACAGCAAGGGCAGCCAGGACCTTTTTGTCATCAGCACTGGCACCATCCACCATTTCCAGACGGTTGAGTTTATCCAGGAATGCCGGTTCGCCGTCGACGCGGTAGAGCGCAGTATTGTCGGGTAACTCTTCGTGCTCAAGATTTTTAATAATCTCGTCCAGGTTGTGCCGCTGCGGACTGTTGGGCCGGCGGGGCGCAAAGATAATCGTGTCCGGTTCTGCTGACGATGTGTCTTCCGGGCTGGTTTCAGGTGGTGACGGTGGTGCTGCGGCCTCTGTCGCAGTTTCGGCCTCCGTAAGCGTGTTCTCCTGAATAACGGGAGGTTCGGCGGTACGTGATTTTCCACCGGTCAGAAAACGGCGCAGGCGGCTGAAAAGCGATGCTGTTTCAGGGCGGGCTGTTTCATTCGCTGTGCTGGTCTCAGTGGCAGACACTGGACGCTCTTCCTTCGGTTTATCTTCTGCCGTTGGTTCAGGGGTTGCCTGCTGTACGGGCTGAATTTCTGCAGGTTCAGAAGGTGAGGCTGTTTCTGCTGTATCGGTGTGGTGAGCTGTGGTCATCACAGTAACATCAGCATTGAGGTCTTCCGCAACTGTGTTCAGGTCGTTATCGATAGCGGCAGCGGCACTCTCTTCACCTGTATCAGTGGCAGACATAACGCCCTCTTCCTGAGGTTTATTTTCTTCCGTTGGTTCAGGGGTTGCCTGTTGAACCGGCTGCATCCCGGCAGGTTCAGAAAGTGTCTTTGTCTCCGCGTTGTCGGTGCTGTGAACAGTGGCATTCCCCGGAGCATCAGCATTGAGGTCTTCCGCAAATGCGCTCCAGTCGTCAGCGCTGCCCATGGAGACCTGCTGTTGTTCTTCAGGTTGCGTTGTGGCGGTGTGCTGTGTCCCGGTTGCGTCGGAGACGGATGTTTCCGGTGTGTCGTTACTCCGGAGGGCAGTGGTGGCGGAAGAGGTGTTCTCTGCGTCGTTATCAGTAGCAGACACTACGTTCTCCAGTGGTTTATCTTTAGCCGATGGTTCAGGACTGGCCTGCTGCACTGGCTGAATCTCTGCAGGTTCAGAAGGTGAATCTGTTTCTGCTGTGCCGGTGTCGTGAGCCGTGGTCGTAACTGTAACCGTGGCGTCAGCATTGGGTTCTTGTGCTAATACATTCCGGTCGTCAGCGGTGGCGGCAGAGGTATTCTTTGCGTTGCTGTCAATGGCAGAAACAGCATTCACCTGCGGTTCATTCGGGGAGGTTGTCCCGGCAGTTACCGACTGCAGGGATGCATATGCTGCATAGTCATCTTCATATGCCTGATTGTCTGTCTCTTCTGCAGGGATGTCATAAGGATGATTCTGTTCCGACACTGCCGGTTCAGGGGCTGTGCTCTGTCTGTTTTCAGGG
>NZ_SJWV01000365.1:0-1768 GCF_004352695.1 Escherichia sp. KCJ4928 | reverse complement strand
TACTGTTTCAGACTCTCCGTTTCTGCCACTTTTTCCGGCCGGATATCAACGTTTATGGCTTCCGGATCATAACGACCGGGTGTCCCCACCTGACTGAAAATATCTGTCGGTACAGGCTGATATTCCCCCAGTTTCCGCCCCAGTTTTTCAGCTGTCCATGACGGTCCGAACGAACTGAGTGCAACACCTTCCCGCGCTCTGTCCCAGCCATCCTTCACCACCAGTTCCCCTTCCTGCATCGTGATATACAGACCATCACTGGCCAGCCGTTTATGCAAAGATAACCAGTCTTGTGCGGGTTCTTCACGCAGCCCGGCAATCGACATCTGCGCAATATATTCCCTGAACGTCTGCTTTTTCCCGCGTCGCCAGGCATTACGGCGCTCACGTACCAGTGCTGTTTTGCGCACAATACGGTTGCCGGGTGCATGCACAAAGCAGCCATTATCCGGCGCGAATCCGTGCTTAAGTTCAAGTTCACGACATGCACGGCTGAGTTTTTCCTGGCTCCAGGAAAGCCAGTTAATATAACCAGTTTCAGGATGTACACGATTCACGGCAACATGCACATGCAGATTATCCGTGTCCGTATGAACGGCAGCCACGTACTGATGTTTTGAGAGTTCAAGAGATTTCAGTGTGTGACGCACACAGTCAAAAAGCTGCTCAGGACGCGGGCTTTCATGCGCAGGCCAGGAAAGAATGTAGTGGAAAACGGGGTCTGTATCATTACGGGAAAAAACAGCTTTGTCCGCCTTGTACTGCATCTCTTCAGCAGCTGTTTCCAGTGAATTGCAGTTATGGAAACAGGTTACGCCATAGAAATTTACCCACTGACTGCCGTCTTTCATCACATCAATCAGGGAGACAAATTTTTCGTTACGCAGGCGTGTTGCATAATCAACAAGCCGTCTGAAACGGTTGCGGTGAGGGACATCACTCTTGATTTCGCTGTCTTCTGTGAGCTCATTTTCCTGCACATCATCCCGCACAGACGTGTACGCAATCAGGTCTTCAAAGGAAGACCTGCCGTCACGTCTTTTGTGCGGAATAATGGCATTCATCAGCAGTTATCTCAGCGTCCCATTAAGTCTCTTCGCAGAGCATTGACATATTCAGTAATGGCAACAAGAACCTCTGCATACTCCTTATCACCAGTGCGTTTTCCCTCCACAAACAGATGCTTCTGAAGGCGGCCAAGACGCATAATCTCATCAATCATACGGTCGTCAGTACGGCAGTTAACCACCTTATCCAGTGAAGAGCTTCGTATAAATGTTGAAACCGTCTGTCCACTTGACTCCGCTTTTTCTCTTACGATTTCAGCCTCATCCTCCGTGAATCTCGCCGTGAATTTTACAATTCTCTTCCTGTTCTCACTGCCCGTTCGGGTTTTCTTCTCACTCATGGTCTGCTCCTTACCGGGGTGTCGGGGCAAAGCCCTGACCAGGTGGGGAATGTCTGAGTGCGCGTGCGCGGTCCGACATTCCCACATCCTGTCCCGTTTTTCGGTCCATTATAGCCTGTTATTTTTGTGCATCATAGTCTTATGCAGACGGCAGAGGCAGGGCGCAGCCCTGCCAGGAGTCAGTTTTTGATGATAAAATCAGACTTCAACATGAAACGGAGAGAAAGTGCCAATGGCTTCTAAAAAATTTTACTCAGATGATGACATCCAGCTGGCAAAAGCTGCTTTATCAGAATTGCCGGACCTCACCGCTCAACGGAAAACATTGCGTGATTTTCTTGATGCCATTCGTGATGACAT
>NZ_SJWV01000364.1:0-1772 GCF_004352695.1 Escherichia sp. KCJ4928 | reverse complement strand
AAATTATAGTTATTGACAAGTGTGCTACTGGAAATCTCGTTCACCTTAACCCCTTAGTTATTTATTTTTTAACATTAGGCCGTCGATAATTCCTTTAACAAAAGCCTTGTATACTTTATACGGTGTTTTGTGGAAAAGAGGATAAACCAAACGGGTCGCAATGGTAAAGAAAATACTAATAATACAATAAGGTGTTTCAATATTTTTTCTGGCGAAAAATATACGGTTCCTCGTTAAATAATATGCGCCGAATACACTTAACCCTCCTCCGGTAGAAGTACTAACTTTATGAAACACTAGAGGTTCATTAATAATTGTTACCCGAGTGCCGGCTATGTTTGCACGATAGAGAAAATCAGTATCGTCGTAATAAGCAAAGTAACGAGAATCCATCATACCTATAGTGGTAAACACCGAAGCATGGACAAGTAAAAAACATGTTGGTGCGTAATCGCACTCTTTTGGAATATGAGCGCAAATATCATTGTAGTTGACTCCTTCAAAAATATGAGGTGCCGTAGCTTTTTTCTTATTAAAAAATGCACCTGCATACCAAACTTTTTTTTCTGGATAACTTAATATGACAGGTGAAACAATTTTACATTGTCGTCCCTCAGCAACACTAATCATTTTGCTGATAGTATCTTCCTGTTGAAAAAACAGATCATTATTAGTGAGCAATATATACTCGCACCCATCTTTTAAAGCTTGTTCAATGCCTTGGTTATTGGCATGTGCAACCCCAACATTATTTCCTTCATTATTAATATAGGTATACTTTATGTCTGTTCCTAAGAGAATTTCTTGCGTTAAGTTAAAAGAATCCTGATTAGTGCTGTTATCTACAATATAAAGATGCTTGTTCTGATAATTTTGTTTTTCAACACTCGAATAAAATTCAGGAAGCACACCTGGAGAATTGAACAAAACAGTAACGAGTCCAACTTTTTTCACACTTTCACCATAGCAATATTAGTATTGATTTAACAGATTCTTGATGCTTTTTACTTGTTTTATTAAGAAGATAATAAATACTATTATAAAAGCCACCTGGATGCCATAAATAACACAATGGATGATTTCCGACTGAGTCATCACCAAACTGATCAGGCAAATGGCTATCATCATAGGTATTATCAGAAACGAGATAAATATCAGTTTCGACTTATACTCAGCTTCAGCCTGATACTTGCAAGCGTAAACAGCCATGATTAATACGCCTGAAATAAACGTCGAGTAGGCAATTCCAATGGCACCATATATACGCACAAAGAAAATCGATAACGCAAAGTTCAATACCCCTTCGAGCACCGGAAGCCAAGCGATTGACAATTGTTTGCCATAAGCGACTAACATAAGCCCATAGGGCGCTGCAATCATTCTAATAAGATAAGCAGTAAGCAGCAAAGAAAACATAATGTGCAGGTTTGTTGCTTGCTGATATCCCAACCAGACGCCAAGAATATATACAGAGGCAAACCAGGCAATAAAAACACCAATAAAGACAATCATTGAGAAAATGAAGATCAGTTTGTTGACCAGAAGTTCAACATGATGGTTATTCTCCAGATTGTGCATCCTTATCATAGGTTGAATTATAGGATTGATCATTGCTCCCAAAATTCCCACACCAGCATTAACAAGTGTCATTAATACGGCAAAACCAGCGAGCTCCTGAAATGAATATTTACCGACGATAAAGGTGCCTATACCAGAAATTAAGAACTGGGCAATATTCCATACCAAGAGTCCGCTAAAAAAGACAACTATAG
>NZ_SJWV01000363.1:0-1791 GCF_004352695.1 Escherichia sp. KCJ4928 | reverse complement strand
TAGCGCCTTCCGGGTTATCCGGACGGTACGGGAAAAACATGCCTGTACTCAGTGCGATGCCATCGTGCAGGCACCTGCACCTTCGCGGCCCATCGAGCGGGGTATCGCCGGACCGGGGCTGCTGGCCCGCGTGCTGACCTCGAAGTATGCAGAGCACACCCCGCTGTATCGCCAGTCAGAAATATACGGCCGGCAAGGTGTGGAGCTGAGCCGTTCACTGCTGTCGGGCTGGGTGGATGCATGCTGCCGGCTGCTGTCTCCGCTGGAAGAGGCGCTTCATGGCTATGTCATGACTGACGGCAAACTCCATGCCGATGATACCCCGGTCCAGGTACTGCTGCCGGGTAATAAGAAGACGAAGACCGGGCGGTTGTGGGCGTATGTTCGTGATGACCGCAATGCCGGGTCAGCGTTGGCACCTGCAGTGTGGTTCGCTTACAGCCCGGACAGAAAAGGCATCCATCCGCAGACTCATCTTGCTTGCTTCAGCGGTGTGCTGCAAGCGGATGCGTACGCCGGGTTCAACGAGCTGTATCGCAATGGTGGGATAACGGAAGCTGCCTGCTGGGCTCATGCCCGCCGAAAGATCCACGATGTGCACGTCCGCATCCCGTCAGCACTGACGGAAGAAGCCCTGGAGCAGATCGGTCAGTTGTACGCCATAGAGGCGGATATAAGGGGAATGCCGGCAGAGCAGCGGCTTGCTGAACGTCAGCGAAAAACGAAACCGCTGTTGAAATCCCTGGAAAACTGGTTGCGTGAAAAGATGAAGACCCTGTCGCGACACTCAGAGTTGGCGAAGGCGTTCGCGTACGCACTTAACCAGTGGCCGGCACTGACGTACTATGCGAACGATGGCTGGGTGGAAATCGACAACAACATCGCTGAAAATGCCCTGCGGGCGGTCAGTCTGGGTCGTAAAAACTTCCTGTTCTTCGGCTCTGACCATGGTGGTGAGCGGGGAGCGCTACTGTACAGCCTGATCGGGACGTGCAAACTGAATGACGTGGATCCAGAAAGCTACCTTCGCCATGTGCTTGGCGTCATAGCAGACTGGCCGGTCAACCGGGTCAGCGAACTGCTTCCGTGGCGCATAGCACTGCCAGCTGAATAACACATCCCCGTCAATACGGCCCTCGCTGTACGCTTACCGTCGAGCTGGATGTGCATAAAGAAACGTTGGCGGTTGCTATTGCTGCACCTGAACGGCTTAGCGAAGTTCGTTATTATGCTGCGATTAACAACGAAGCCTGGGCTGTACGTCGATTATTTCAGAAATTGCAGGGACTTTACGGAAACTTCATCACCTTACGGGTGTAAAAATGAAGGTTTTCCCAGATGTGACCCGACGTCACTTTTTTCGTTTCAGGGCCTCAATGGCTCTTTATGTATACCTTGTTCCATAACGTGATTGCCGCTGTCTGTAACGTCAGTCCCCTGTTCTTGGCACGCTTTCAGACATACCCACCTTCGTCATTTTGTTCAGGCCGCTACCGTTGCAATGAACCTTGTGACTAACCGTAATTCTGTTTCGGCAGCATATTTTTAAGGTAATGAACACAGACGGAAACAGGTGATAATATATCGATGGATATATTATATAACGCAATGAGAACAAGTGATTAAAGATAAGGAGATGCTCATGAGATTTTCTTCCGTCAGGCTGCTTCTGATCCCTCTGATAACTGCAACTATCGCTCTTACAGGATGCACACCAAAGACCAGCCTGGAACGACATACCCGGCATTATGTTTATGCTTCAGATGATGGTTTTGATCCTAACTTCTACAC
>NZ_SJWV01000362.1:0-1813 GCF_004352695.1 Escherichia sp. KCJ4928 | reverse complement strand
CTATAATGCTATAACTCTGGGAAATGGTTGGAATACACCGCTGGGTGCCATCTCTTTTTACGCTGCCCGATCGAGTAGTAAGTTAAATAATGATACCAGACACGAAGGTACGAGCTATCAGGTCGCCTATAATAAATATCTAGTACAAACAGCCACTCGATTTAGCGTGGCCGCCTGGCGTTATGCTTCGCAGGATTACAGGACATTCAGCGACCATCTTTACGAAAATGATAAACACTATCATCAGAGTGATTATGATGATTTTTATGATATTGGCAGAAAAAATAGCCTTTCTGCTAATATTATGCAACCTTTATCCAATAATCTGGGAAATGTATCATTAAGTGCGCTTTGGCGGAATTACTGGGGGCGAAGTGGAAATGCTAAAGATTACCAATTCAGTTACTCCAATAACTGGCAACACATTAGTTATACTTTCTCTGCCAGCCAATCTTATGATGAAAATAATAAAGAAGAGGAGCGTTTTAATCTGTTTATCTCCATTCCTTTCTACTGGGGGGATGATATTGCCAAAACACGTCACCAAATTAACTTATCGAATTCGACCTCATTTTCCAAAGATGGCTATTCCTCCAACAATACTGGAATTACTGGCATAGCCGGTGAACATGATCAGTTAAATTATGGTATATATGTTAATCAGCAACAACAAAATAATGATACCTCGCTTGGTACGAATTTAAGCTGGAGAACTCCCATCGCCATAATAGATGGCAGCTATAGTCATTCTAAAAACGCCTAGCAAAGTGGTGGAAGTATTAGTAGTGGATTAGTTGTCTGGCCCGGTGGTATTAATATCACTAACCAGTTATCCGATACATTTGCAATTCTGGATGCGCCTGGGTTAGAAGGTGCACATATTAATGGACAAAAATACAATCGAACAAACAGCAAAGGCCAGGTTGTTTACGACCTGATAATACCTCATCGTGAAAACCATCTGGTACTTGATATTGCAAACAGTGAAAGTGAAACAGAATTGCAGGGCAATCGTCAAATTATTGCACCTTACCGTGGAGCAGTTTCTTATGTGCAGTTTACAACTGACCAACGTAAGCCCTGGTATATACAGGCACTGCGTCCCGATGGTTCGCCATTAACCTTTGGCTATGACGTACTGGATCTCCAGGAAAATAATATTGGAGTCGTTGGCCAGGGTAGTCGCCTTTTTATTCGCGTAGATGAAATTCCCACTGGAATAAAAGTTGCTCTCAATGATGAACAGAACTTATTCTGTACTATTACTTTTCAACACGTTATCGATGAAAACAAAACATATATATGCCAGTAAAAGGAGTTTACTATGAAGTGGCTTTTATTAATCACCTTGAGTCTATATTCTTTTATTGTGCAAAGTGCTCCCTGTGCATTGACCAATGTCGGTGAACAACGTGGAACATATATACTCAAGCCACTGAGTATGAAAGGTAATCTAACCGCCGAAAAATTGAAAACACCGGAAATATCATTGAGTGTACAGACTTGCAAGAGACAACCAACGCAATTAAAGTTCATTTTTTAACACAGAACGCTTTAAGGTTTAAAGTCGGAAGTCGTCATTATATTATTAATTTCCCCTTTGAATCTGACGGTAAAAAAATAGAGCTTCCAGGGAAGTCATCTTATAATTTAGAAGAAATGCTATCTGCGATAAATTTCACCATTCCATATTCTATCGCATCTGTATCAGATAGTTCTAACACCGCAGACATTTTTCCTGGAACTCCTTTTCCTTTGTTGTTCGAAATTGAAGTGAGTTCATGTACAGGGAATAATACTAATTGTAATAGCG
>NZ_SJWV01000361.1:0-1835 GCF_004352695.1 Escherichia sp. KCJ4928 | reverse complement strand
ATTATAGGGTTATTAGAAATGAAGGGATTTTTAGCATATTGACCTGACGGCAGCAGTCCGCCAGGTCAGCGTCGTAATATTATGCCGTCCGGGCAACGGCATCACGCGAAGCGGCATCGCGCTCTTCGCCCGTCAGCTCGCTAAGTTGCCCATTGCGCATTTCCAGCAGGCGGTCGGCGTGGATAAAGTAATGATCATCATGACTGATAGCGAAAATAGTTTTACCCATCTCCTGCATCAGCGGCAGCAACACCTGATAAAACTCACGACGGAAGTGTGGATCCTGATCCGCCGCCCATTCATCCAGCAGGATAATATCGCGTTCTTCTGCCAGCGCCAGCAACAGCGCCACGCGTTTTTTCTGCCCTTTTGATAACTTCAGGTTAACAATACGCCCGTTGCTTAACTCAAGCTTATGAGCCATTTTCAGCTGCGCCAGCCACTTCTCAACCAGTTGCGGGTTAGCGGGTTTACCCTCCGGCCCCAGCAGTTGATCAAACAGCCAGACATCGGTAAACACTGCCGAAAACAGTTTGCGATAATCTTCCGGTTGTTCGCCACTGACAGGTTTGCCATCCAGCAAGATTTCGCCGCTTTGTGGCTGGTACAAGCCCGTCAGCAACATCGCCAGCGTCGATTTTCCACTACCGTTGCCACCAATCAGAAACAGCAGCTCGCCACGTTTAATGGTGAGGTTAATCGGCCCAACGGAAAACGCGTTATCCTGATAGCTAAACGTCACGTTACGCAGCTCCAGCGTTTGCCAGTTGGGAAAAGCCTGCGGGCGCGGAAACTCAGCTTTGAAAGGCGCGAGCGCGAATTTGTTCAGCTTGTTAAACGCCACCTGCGCCGTCAGCAGCGTCGGCAATGCGCCAACCGCCGAAAGCAGCGGCGTACGCAGGAATAACAGCGTCAACGAATAGGTCGCAGCAACGTTGGTATCAGCCCAACCGAGACTGTTCGCCATCCAGAACACCAGGCCGATAGCGCCCAGCATCATGATGTTTGACCAGTTCACGGCGCTAAGATGGAAGGTGTCTGCGCGAATAATATGATGGCGATACTCTTGCGCATCGGGGATGTAGAGGTTGTTAAACACATACTCGGCGCGTTCCCGGTTCAGAGTCAGCTCTTTGCGCCCTTCGAGTACGGTTTGAAAATCCGTGTACAGCTTGTCTTCGGTTTCACGCAGGGTCGCCATATGTTTGTACACCCGCGCCACCAGTACAAAACCACCCCAGATGGTGATCGCCATCCAGATAGCCGTTACCAGCAACATTTTGCCCGACAGCATCCACAGATACGCCGCGGAACCGATAGTGAGAATGATCCCCTGCACCAGTTCCGGAAGACGCACAAAAGCAATGGTGATATTGCGCACATCGCTGGTTAATCCCGCCAGCAACGAGGCGCTACCGAGTTGTTCAATGCGCTCGACGTGGGTATCCAGAATCCGCTTGATAAATTCACTACGCAGTCGGTAAACGAAGTGATGCCCCAAAGTGGTGAGCGCCAGTTGCGATCCGAGAGTGACTGCCATCAACAGCAGTAATAATCCAAGAAACTCCGGCAACACCAGCAGACTGGTATCCGCCGTTTCGATAAGGCGCTGATTGATAAAAGCAATTAAGCCAATGCCTAATGCCGCACTGGCGAGGCTTAGCGCCATCACACTGATAAATGGCCAGCGATACTGCCGCCAGACAAGTACAAGAAGTTCCATGCAGAAAACCCGGACAATGAATTACAGCCCGCAGTTTAAACATCTTCGCGCGCACAGCAATAATAATTCTTATTTTTATTCTTTTTTACCTGCCTGACGGAATGTCAGGTTG
>NZ_SJWV01000360.1:0-1838 GCF_004352695.1 Escherichia sp. KCJ4928 | reverse complement strand
ATTTGAGAATTAGTAGTACTGTATTAGTGAGCTTATTGTTTGGGCTTGCTTTGGTTTTGGTGAATAGTTGGTTTAATCAGCCAGGCGTTGAGGAAGTTGTTCCACGATCAACCTATCTGATGGTAATGATTGCTTTATTTTTTATCGATACTGTTGCATTTATTTTTATGCAGTTGTATTTCATTTATGACCGTAGGCAATTTTCAAACTGTATACTTAGTTTGGCTTTTCTGAGTTGTTTGATTTACTTTGTTAAAACCGTCATTATCATTCAGCAAATTATTGAGGGGCGTTTGACAAGCAGTGTTGTCCAAAATGACATTGCAATCTATTATTTGTTTCGTCAGATGAGTTTGTGCATATTAATATTTCTGGCATTGGTGAATAAAGTTAGTGAAAACACAAAACAGCGCAATTTATTTTCCAAAAAAATGACTTTGTGCATAAGTTTGTTTTTTGTTTTTGGGGGGCCGATAGTTGCTCACATACTTTCTAGTCATTATGAGAGCTACAATTTACACATTGCCGAGTTAACCAATGAAAATGGTCAGGTGGTTTGGAAAGCCTCATATGTTACCATAATGATTTTCATGTGGTTAACCTTGCTTTCGGTTAATCTATACTTTAATGGTTTACGCTATGATATCTGGAATGGAGTGACGGTGATTGCTTTTTGTGCCGTACTGTACAATATCTCTCTGTTATTTATGAGTAGGTATAGCGTGTCCACTTGGTATATTAGTCGCACTATTGAAGTAGTCAGTAAGTTAACCGTTATGGTAATATTTATGTGCCATATATTCAGTGCGCTACGAGTAACAAAGAACATTGCACATCGCGATCCCTTAACCAATATATTTAACAGAAATTATTTTTTTAATGAACTGACAGTTCAATCAGCATCAGCCAAAAAAACGCCTTATTGCGTCATGATTATGGATATCGACCACTTCAAAAAAGTCAACGACACCTGGGGGCATCCGGTTGGCGATCAGGTGATAAAAACAGTGGTGAATATCATTGGGAAAAGCATACGACCAGATGACCTTTTAGCGCGCGTCGGCGGCGAAGAGTTTGGCGTCTTGCTGACGGACATCGATACTGAACGTGCGAAAGCTTTAGCGGAAAGGATTCGGGAAAATGTTGAGCGTTTAACTGGCGATAATCCTGAATACGCTATACCACAAAAAGTGACGATTAGTATTGGCGCTGTTGTGACTCAGGAAAATGCGTTAAACCCGAATGAGATCTATCGACTGGCTGATAACGCACTTTACGAGGCGAAAGAGACCGGGCGTAATAAGGTGGTTGTGAGGGATGTGGTGAATTTTTGTGAGTCACCATAAAGCGGCATTTTGATCCTACCCACGTAATATGGACACAGGCCTAAGCGAGGTTCTTGTTTTCAAATTGTTCCGGACTGAGGCCGCCACACCAACTGTGCCGCCGCCACCGATTGTAATCACATTCGATATAATTAAACACCGTTGCCCGCATTATTTCCCGGCTGATAAAGTGTTCTCCATGGATACATTCCACTTTCAGCGAATGAAAGAAGCTTTCCACGCAGGCATTATCGTAGCAGCAACCTTTTGCGCTCATACTTCCACGCAGATTATGCCGCTTCAGTTGCGCCTGATAATCTGCTGAACAGTACTGGCCTCCACGGTCCGTGTGAACGATAACGTTCCGGGGCCTCTTACGCCGCCACAGCGCCATCTGCAGGGCATCGCAGGCCAGTTGCGCCGTCATGCGTGGCGACATTGACCAGCCAATAACGGCACGTGACCACAGGTCAATGACCACTGCCAGATACAGCCAGCCTTCATCTGTACGTA